>JALYLO010000273.1 GCA_030774175.1 Actinomycetota bacterium | reverse complement strand
GCGACCGAGAAGCTCGGCCATCCCCACGACCAGATGCCCTCGACGTGCGTGTCGGCGGCAACCTGCTTCGCCGCCAGCGCCTCGAGCTTCACGAGTTCGAGCCATGCTGCCTTCGGCTGCAGCCCCTGGCGGCCGCCCTGCCCGGGCGCAGACTGGAACTGGAGCTCGAGCGCGACTCGGCTCGCGGGGATCCCGATCTGACCGAGGTGCGCGACCAGGCCCCGCAGCCCGCGGCGCATCGCACGGCTCGCGCGTTCCGGACCGAGCGCGTAGAGCGCCTTCGGGCCCGGCGAGGTGAAGTAGACCTGGCGGATGAGGATCGAGGCCTGGGCCGCCTCGCGCCACCAGTCGGCCGCGTCGCCGCCGGTGTACGGCGGGTTGGCGATCGTCAGCGCGGTGGTCGCGCCGAGCGCATCGAGCGAGCGCAGGAGGTTGAGCACGTTCGCGCGGTACTGCGCGTTCGTCGCGCTCCACGGGGTTTGTGTCTGCGCGCCGAAGAGCTCGTTCTCCGCGATCAGCGGCGTCGCGCACCCGGTCACCTGCACGGCGAAGTCGAACTCCTTCTGCGCCTTCGCGGCGATCGTCGCAGGGTCGGCGGGCGCCGAGGTCGTGCCGACGCGGCCGTTCAGGTGCAGGTCGAAGAAGATCGTCGCGGCGCCCGCCCGGCGCATGGCCGAGGGGATCTCGGTGCCGGAGGAGACGGCGAGCATCAGGCCCGGCTTCGGCGTGATCGGCGCGTCGTGGCCGGCGTAGTCGACCCAGAGCGGGCCCTTCGCAGGCAGCCCGCATCCCTGCGGCGTGTCGGCGGGCGCCGGCGCTGGCGCGACCGCGAGCGCGGCGAGGACGGCGACGAGAATGGCGACCCCTCGCATCCGCTCCAGGGTAATCGCGCCCCCGGAGCACCATCGTCGTTCCTTCAGCGCCGGCGGCCGAACCAGGCGGGGCGCGGCGCGGGCGGCTCCTCGCCGAGCGCGCGGGCGCCCGCGAGCAGGTCGGCCGGCTTCAGGCACTTGAGCTCGTCCTCCGTGAGACGCTCCACATCGCCCTCGCCGAGCCGGAGCGCCTGCGCGTTCAGCGCCTGTTCGAACAGCGTGCGCGCGAAGCGCGCGTTGCCGAACGAGTCGTCGCGGCCTGCGCCGGCGAAGATCGAGCGCAGCGCGTCGGGCGCGCCCTCGCCGAGTGCGTACTGCGCCTCCGAGGCGAAGCGACCGAAGATCTCCACCAGCTCTTCGGTCGAGTAGTCGGGAAACTCGATCTCGCGGGAAAAACGGGAGCGCAGGCCGGGGTTCGACTCGAGGAAGCGGCGCATCAGGCGCGGGTAGCCCGCGACGATCACGACGAGACGGTGGCGGTTGTCCTCCATGCGTTTCAGAAGCGTCTCGATCGCCTCATCGCCGAAGTCGAGTCGCTCGCCCTCCCGCGCGAGCGCGTACGCCTCGTCGACGAAGAGCACGCCGTCGAGCGCCTTACGCACGACACGCTCCGTCTTGATCGCCGTCAGTCCGACGTACTGTCCCACGAGGCCTGCGCGATCGACCTCGACGAGCTGCCCGCGCTTCAGCAGTCCCATCGACCGGTACATCTGAGCGAGCAGCCGCGCCACCGTCGTCTTGCCGGTGCCCGGGTTGCCGAGGAAAACGAGGTGCTGCGTCGTCGCCACCTCGGGGAGCCCGGCTTCCTTGCGCCGCGCCTGCACACGCAGGAACGCGACGAGCAGGCGTACCTGCTCCTTCACCGACTCGAGCCCCGGTAGCGAGTCGAGCTCCGTGAGCAGGTCTTCAAGCGGCCGCGCGGGCTCCTGGCGGCGGAGCGCCTCGAAGTCGAGCTCCTCGCCGATCTGCGTGCGCAGCTGCTCGCCCAGCGCACGAAGTGAGTCCAAAGGGTTCGGCATGGGCGGAACGTACCCATTACGGTCCCGGCGAATGCCGAAACAGCCGATGAAGCCGGAGGAGCTCCGCCGCTACGCGGAGATGCTCGTGCGCGGCTGCATGGCTCTTCGCCGAGGCGACACACTGCTCGAGCGGGTCGCGCTCGCGCACCGCGACCTGGCTGTCGCCGTCGCGGAGGCCGCGTATCGCGTGGGGGCGGCTGCGGTCGACGTCGAGTACGACGACAGCCGCGTCTACGCCGCGCGCATCCGCCACGGGTCGAACGCCGCGCTCGGCCGGCGCACGTCCTGGCAGCGCGAGCGCACGCGCGCGCTCGGGAACGAGGACGTCGCAATCCTCCAGGTGATGGGCGAGCACGAGCTCGACGTGCTCGCCGACCTGCCGCCGGAGCGGGTGGCCGAGGATGCAAAACGGCTGGCTGCCGGGGCGGAGATGGCGCGCATCAGGCGCGAAGGGCGCCTGCGCGGCACGATCTGCGCGTGGCCGACCGAGGATTGGGCCGCGCGCGTCTTCCCCGGCATGGA
Source organism: Actinomycetota bacterium (assembly GCA_030774175.1). The sequence goes on along the minus strand of JALYLO010000273.1, from coordinate 6,799 downwards.
CTCGTCGAAGGCGCAGCAGCGGCTCGCGCGGGACCTGCTCTCGTTCTGCCGCGTCGGCTCCGGCGACCCGCCCGGCCACAAAGGCTGGACCGACCACCTGACGACCCTGCGCCGGCGCGCGACGCGGCTGACGAAGCTCGACCTCGCAGAGCTCGAGATACGCGACCGAGGGACCGACCTCCGCTTCAGGATCGCGCCGTATTCGATGTGGCGCGGCGGCGGCGAGCAGGATCACTGGGGACGTCGGATCGCGATGAACGTGCCGACCGAGGAGTGCTTCATCTCGCCGGACGCCGCTGCGACAGAGGGCACCTTCCGCTGCTCGCGCCCGCGCAGCTTCGGCGGGCGGGTGATCGAGAACCTCTCGGGCGAGTTCCGCGGCGGCCACCTCGTCCGCCTGAAGGCCAAGCGCCCGTCCGACCGCGACTGGCTCTCGCGCTACCTCGCGGCGATTCCGAACGCCGACCGGCTCGGGGAGATCGCCCTCGTCGATTCGTCGTCGCGCATCGGCCAGACCGGCCTCATCTACTACAACGGCCTGCTCGACGAGAACGCCGCGGCCCACATTGCGTTCGGCTCCGGGTTCGCGAAGACGCGCACGGTGCCCGTGGGTCGCACGCGCTACGGCGTCAACCAGTCGAAGACGCACATCGACGTGATGATCGGCACCGACGATCTCGAGGCGGTCGGCGTGACGGCGAAGGGGCGACGGGTCGTAATCGTCGAGGGCGGCGTCTGGCGCATCTAAAGGGGTCGCGTGGTCCGCTACAGTTAATGAGGTTAATGATTCAGGTGGCGAACGAATCCGGGACTCTCGCGAACCGGCTGCGGCCGGTTCTCCTGCGGATCGCACGCGAGCTGCGTCGCGAGATCCATTCGCTCGGCGTCACCGGCGGCCAGGTCTCGCTGCTGATCCAGATCAAGAAGCACCCGGGCATCACCGCTTCGGAGCTCGCCGAGCGTGAGCGCATCTCCGCGCCCGGCATGTCAGGCCACATCGCGCGGCTCGAGACCGCGAATCTGATCGAGCGCGCCCGGGCGACCGATCGGCGCCGCATCGGCCTGACGCTCACCGAGGCAGGCGACCGCGTGCTCACGAACGTCCGCAAGCGGCGCACGGCCTGGCTCGCGGAGCACCTGACGGAGCTGACTCCCGAGGAGCGCGAGACGATCGAGGCCGCCCTCCCGGCCCTCGAGCGGTTGCTGGAGGCGCGCAACCGGTGACGCTGCTCAAGCTCGCGTCCGCGCGCACCTTCGCGTCCCTCAGACGTCACCGCAACTACCGCCTCTTCTTCTTCGGCCAGCTGACATCCGTCGCCGGGACGTGGATGCAGAACATCGCGATGGCCTGGCTCGTCGTGGTGCTCGAGCCGCACTCGCGCGGGCTCGCGGTGGGCCTGCTCTCCGTCTGCCGTTTCGGGCCGTTCACGCTGCTCGGCCTGCTGGCGGGAGTGGTCACCGACCGGTTCGACAACCGCCGCGTCGTGATCGTCACGCAGTCGGTGCAGATGTTCTTCTCCGCGGTGCTCGCAGCGGTCACGCTCCTCGGTCACGTACGCCTGTGGGAGGTCTACGCGATCGCCGCCCTCACGGGCACGGCGCTCGTCTTCGACGCCCCGTCGCGGCAGAACCTCACGTTCCAGATGGTCGGCCGCGACGAGCTGCCGAACGCGATCGCGCTCAACTCGAGCCTCTTCAACACCGCGCGGATCTTCGGGCCGGCGCTCGCGGGCGTCCTGATCGCCGCCTTCGGCACAGGCTGGTGCTTCGCGATCAACACGCTCAGCTTCGTCGCCGTCCTCGGCGGCCTGCTGGCGATGCGCGTGTCGGAGCTCTATCCGCTGCTCGACCGACGTCGCCCGACGCTCTGGCGCGGCACGCGCGAAGGCTTTGGGTACGTTCGGCGCAACCGCACCGTGCTCGTGATCCTGTCGATGATGGTCGTCTTCTCGTCCGTCTGCTTCAACTTCAACATCCTGCTGCCCCTCCTCGCGAAGATCACGCTCGACGCGGGGCCGCGCACCTTCGGGATCGTCTCCGCCTGCTTCGGCGGCGGTGCGCTCGTCGGAGCGCTCTCGGCCGCCGCGATGTCCAACGCCAGGTGGCGGGTGATGTTCGCCGGCGCCGCGGGGTTCGGGGTCTGCGAGCTCGTGATCGCTCCGCTCCACTCGACCGTCCTCGTCGGCGTGCTGCTCTTCGTCTGCGGCGTCTTCTTCACGAGCTACACCGCCGGCTCGAACACGGCGATCCAGCTCGCGAGCCCCGACTACATCCGCGGGCGTGTGCTCGGCCTCTACTACTACGCCTGGAACGGCCTCGCGCCACTCGGCGCCCTGCTCGTCGGCTGGATGTGCGACACGGGAGGAACCGAGCTCGCCTTCGCCGTCGGAGGCGCGAGCGCGCTCGCGATGACCGCGCTCGGCGCGGCGGCGGTGAAGCGCCCGGGCAGGCCGGCGAAGCCTCGCCGGGCGGCGATCGAGGGGGTCAGCGTGGAGGTCGCTGCCTGAGGCACAAACTCGGGCGAAGTCGTAGACTCGCGCTCTGTTTGGCTCGTCGGGGCTTCGGACAACAAGGGGATAGCCGATGGCGCAGGTCGCGTTCGAGAGGGTCAGCAAGATCTATCCGGACGGCACGCGTGCCGTCAACGACATCAACCTCGACGTCCGCGACGGCGAGTTCATGGTGCTCGTCGGCCCGTCGGGCTGTGGCAAGACCACAGCGCTCCGCATGGTCGCCGGGCTCGAGGAGATCTCCGAGGGTGTGCTCAAGATCGGCGAGCGGGTCGTCAATCACGTGCCCTCCCGCGATCGCGACATCGCGATGGTCTTCCAGAGCTACGCGCTCTACCCCCACCTCTCGGTCTACGAGAACATCGCCTTCGGCCTGCGGCTGAAGAAGATGCCGAAGGAGGAGATCGCGAGGCGGGTCGAGCGCGCCGCGAGCCTGCTCGGGCTCACCGACTTCCTGAAGCGCAAGCCGCGCGCGCTCTCCGGCGGCCAGCGGCAGCGCGTGGCGATGGGCCGCGCGATCGTGCGGGAGCCGGCGGCGTTCCTGATGGACGAGCCGCTTTCGAACCTCGACGCGAAGCTGCGGGTGCAGATGCGCGCCGAGATCGCGAAGCTGCAGTCGGACCTCGGCGTCACCACCGTCTATGTCACGCACGACCAGATCGAGGCGATGACGATGGGCGACCGCGTCGCGGTGATGCGGAAGGGCGAGATCCAGCAGGTCGACGAGCCGCAGACGCTCTACGACCGCCCGCTCAATCTCTTCGTCGGCGGCTTCATCGGGAGCCCGGCGATGAACATGCTCGACGCGACGATCGAAGCGTCGGACGGGGGGCTTGCCGCGAAGGTCGGTGACCAGAAGATCGCGCTCGGCGCCGAGACGCTCTCGCAGCGCCCCGGGCTGAAGGCGTTCCAGGGCAAGCGCGTGGTGCTCGGCATCCGCCCCGAGGACCTCGAGGACGCGACGCTCGAGCCCGACGCGCCCCCCGACCGCACCCTGAAGGGCAGGCTAGAGCTTCGTGAGGCACTCGGCTCCGAGATCATGGCCCACTTCGCGATCAAGGGCGCCCACGCCGAAACCGACGAGACGCGCGAGCTCGCGAAGGATGCGGGCGCGTCCGATTCGGAGCCGCAAATCGGCGTCAAGGAAGACGAGGCCGTCGTCGTCGGCCGGTTCGGCGCGCGCTCACGTATCAAGCAGGGTGACGAGGTGACGGCGGTCGTCGACACACGCGCCCTCCATTTCTTCGACCCCGAAACAGGAAATGGGATCTACGACTCCCCGAAAGGAGCTCAAGCGTGAAGAAGAACAAGGTTGTGGTTCTCGCAATCGTCGGCGTGCTGCTGCTCGCCGTCACCGCGTACGCGAGTGCCAGGAGCACCAAGTCATCCACGGCATCCGCGACCAAGGTCGCGATCGTCGGCGTCTGGAGCGGCGACGAGCAGAAGTCGTTCGAAGCCGTCCTCAAGGGCTTCATGGCGAAGAACCCCGGCATCAGCGTGAGCTACAAGTCGACGGGCGACAACACGCCGACCGTCCTCTCCACGGCAGTCGCCGGCGGCAACCCGCCCGATCTCGCCTCGGTGTCGCAGCCGGGCCTGGTGAACGACTTCCAGAAGAAAGGCGCGCTGAAGAACATGGACTTCGCACGGGGCGCCCTGAGTGCGAACTACCCACGCGACATCGCGAACATCGGCGTCGTCAAAGGTCATGTGTACGGCCTCCTGATCAAGGGCGCCAACAAGTCGACCGTCTGGTACAACGTCGCCGCGTTCAAGAACGCGGGCATCAAGCCGCCGACGACGTGGCCGCAGTTCCTCCAGGCCGCGAAGACGCTCAAGGCGTCGGGCACCCCCGCGTTCTCGATCGGCGGAGCAGACGGCTGGACGCTCACCGACCTGTTCGAGAACATCTACCTCCGCCAGGCAGGCCCGGCGAAGTACGACCAGCTCTCCCACCACACGATCAAGTGGACCGATGCATCGGTGAAGAAAGCGCTGTCGACGATGGCGGCCGTCATCGGCGACTCTGCCAACATCGCCGGCGGCACCTCGGGAGCGCTGCAGACCGACTTTCCGACCTCGGTCTCGAACGTCTTCACGTCGACGCCGAAGGCGGCCGAGGTGATCGAGGGTGACTTCGTTCCCGGTGTCGTTGCGTCGTCTAACAAGCTCAAGCCCGTCACCGGCTACAACGTCTTCCCGTTCCCGGCGATCGGGAATACGCAGAACTACGTCGAGGGCGGCGGCGACGAGCTGATGATGTTCAGGGACACGCCGGCAATCCGTGCGCTCGTCAAGTACCTGGCGACGGGCCCGGCCCAGACGATCTGGGCGAAGCGCGGCGGCTACACGGCGCCTGCGAAGACCGTTCCCGCGAGTGCGTATCCGGACGCGATCACCCGCACAACCGCGACCGCGGTCGGCAAGGCGAAGGCTTTCCGGTTCGACCTCTCCGACCTCCAGCCCGCCTCGTTCGGCGGAACGGTCGGGCAGGGTGAGTTCAAGATCTTCCAGGACTTCCTGAAGAACCCGAAGAACGTGAACGGCATCGCCGCCTCACTCGAGTCGGCTGCGGCCAAGGCGTACAAAGCCGGGAAGTAGCTTGAGCAATGGGGGCAGCATGACGGCGGCGCCGCCCGTGGTGGCGGCTCCGCCGGCGGGGGAGCCGGGAGTGCTGCGGCGCAACGCCGTCGCGCTCGGTTTCCTCGGCCCCGCGGCCTTCGTCCTGACGCTCTGGATCGTCTACCCGACGCTCTTCACGATCGTCTCGAGCTTCTACGGCAAGGACGGCTTCAGCTACGGCAAGGGCTTCTCGCACGGGTTCGTCGGGATCGACAACTACAAATCGATCTTCTCGACGAGCATCCTCGTGACCGCGATCAAGAACAGCGCGATCTGGATCCTCGTTGCGCCGGCGACGGTGACGGCGATCGGGCTGGTGTTCGCCGTGCTCACGGAGCGCATCCGCTGGGCCGTCGCCTTCAAGTCGGTCGTCTTCATGCCGATGGCGATCTCGCTGTTCGCGACCGGCGTGATCTGGCACGTGATGTACATCAAGGACCCGAGTCAGGGCGCCGTCAATGCCGGGATCGGCGCAGTGAAGAGCTGGTTCACGACGGCCGGCGCCCTGTCGAGCGCGTCGCCCTCGACGGCGGCACTGACGGGCTCGCCGAGTACGGGTTACGTCCTGCACAAGCCGATCGCCGCGGGCGGCGTCGCAACACTCGGCCTAACCGCGATCCCGCCGACCGACGTCCCGGCGGCGGCCAAGCAGGCGGCGGCGGCGCAGCCCAAGCCGGGCGCGATCGACGGCGTCGTGTGGCGCGACTTCAAGCCGGGCGGCGGTACCCCCGGCAAGGTCGAGCAGGGCGAGCTCGGACTGCCCGGGGTCGTCGTGGAGCTGTTCGACTCGTCGGGCAAGAAGGTGCAGTCCGCCACCACCGGCGACGACGGGTCGTTCGAGTTCAGCGGCGTCAAGGGCTCCGGCTACAAGGCCGGCATCGGCGCCGCGACGTTCGCGAAGCCGTTCGCCGGCGTCTCGTGGCTGGGCTCGCGGCTGATCACGCCCTCGATCATCATCGCGTACATCTGGGTGTGGGCCGGCTTCGCGATGGTCGTGATCGGCGCCGGCCTCGCGGCGATCTCGCGCGAGGTGCTCGAGGCGGCGCGGACCGACGGCGCCACCGAGTGGCAAGTGTTCCGCAGGATCACCGTGCCGATGCTCGCGCCCGTTCTCTCGGTCGTCTTCATCACGATGCTGATCAACGTCCTCAAGGTCTTCGACATCGTCGTCTCGATCGCGCCGGGGTCGACGCAGTCCGACGCGTCTGTGATCGCCGTGCAGATGTGGCGGCAGAGCTTCGGCGGTGTCAACGACTTCGGCCTCGGCTCCGCGATCGCCGTGTTCCTGTTCATCCTCGTCGTGCCGGTGCTCCTGCTGAACGTGCGCCGCTTCCGGAGGGAGGTCTGATGTCAACGGCAACGCTCGAAGCAGAAGCGGCCCCGGTCGTCATCCGCGACCCGAGCGACCGCGTCTCGGCGAAGGTGCTGCGCGGAGTCGCGAAGTTGCCCGTCCACCTCTTCCTGCTGTTCGTCGCGCTGCTCTGGCTGATGCCGACGCTCGGCCTCTTTCTGACCTCGCTGCTCTCGCCGGGCGACTTCGCCGCCAACGGCTGGTGGAAGATCATCTCGAAGCCGCACCTCGCGACCTGGGCGAACTACGGGAACGTCTGGAACAACACGGACATCCCGACGGCGATCAGGATCACCGCCGAGATCGCGATCGGCGG
>JALYLO010000272.1 GCA_030774175.1 Actinomycetota bacterium | reverse complement strand
CTCGAGACGGTTGAGCTCGGCGGCACAGGGCTCCAGATCACACGCGTCGGCTTCGGCGCCTGGGCGATCGGAGGCGGCGGCTGGGAGTTCGGCTGGGGACCGCAAAAGGACGAGGAGTCGATCGCGGCGATCCGGCGCGCACTCGAGCTCGGGATCAACTGGATCGACACCGCCGCCGCGTACGGCTTCGGCCACTCGGAGGAGGTCGTCGGGCGCGCGATCGCGGGGCTCGCGCAGCGGCCGTACATCTTCACGAAGGCCTCGCTGGTCGAGGGGCCCGGCCGCAGCGTCGTGCACAGCCTGAAGCGCGATTCGATCCTGCGCGAGGTCGGAGACAGCCTCGAGCGGCTCGGCGTCGACGCGATCGACCTGTACCAGATTCACTGGCCGATCCCGGAGCAGGACCTCGAGGAGGGCTGGTCGGCCTTCGCCGAGCTGAAGGAACAGGGGCTCGTCCGCCACATCGGCGTGTCCAACTTCAGCGTCGCCCAGCTCGAGCGGATCCGGCAGATCGCGCCGGTGGAAACGCTGCAGCCGCCCTACTCCCTCGTGGCCCGCGCCGTCGAGGAGCAGATCCTTCCGTACGCGGAGCGAGAAGGGATCGGAGTGATCGTGTATTCGCCGATGGGCTCGGGCCTGCTGACCGGCCGGATGAGCCGGGAGCGGATCGAGCGCCTGCCCGACGACGACTGGCGCGCGCACGACCCGCGCTTCCGCGAGCCACAGCTCTCCCGCCACCTCGCCCTCGTCGACCGGCTGGCTGCGGTCGCGGCGCGCTACGACACCACCCCCGGTGCGATGGCGGTCGCCTGGACGCTGCGCAACCCGGCCGTGGACGCGGCGATCGTCGGCTTTCGCCGCCCCGATCAGGTCGACCCGATCCTCGCCGCCGCCGGCCTTCGGCTTACCGATTCGGACGTGGCGCAGATCGAGGATGCGCGGGGGAGGAGGGCGGCATGACCGCGATCGGCTTCGTCGGTCTCGGCGCGATGGGCGGCCGGATCGCCGGTCGCCTGCTCGCCGCCGGGCACGAGGTGTACGGCACCAACCGCACGGCGGCGAAGACCGCGCCTCTCGTCGAGCGCGGCCTCACCTGGCGCGACACGCCGCGCGAGGTCGCCGAGGCAGCGGCTGTCGTCTTCAGCATGGTCACCGACGACGCCGCCCTCGAGGCGATCGCCTCCGGCCCGGACGGGCTGCTCGCCGGCCTCGCCGCGGGGAAGGTCTGGGTCGACATGAGCACGGTCAGCCCGGCTGCGAGCAGGACGCTGGCCGAGCGCGCCCGCGGGCTTGGGGCGGCGATGCTCGACGCTCCCGTCTCGGGCAGCGTCCACGAGGCGGAGGGTGGAAGCCTGACGATCATGGTCGGCGGCGGCGAAGACGCCTTCGCGCTGGTCGAGCCGCTGCTCCACGAACTCGGCTCCGTCGTCCGGCACATCGGCACGAACGGCCAGGGCGTGCGGCTCAAGCTCGCGCTCAACATCAGCCTCGCCGCGCAGATGCTCGCCTTCAGCGAGGGCGTGCTGCTCGCCGAGCGCGGCGGCATCAAGCGGGAGCTGGCGGTCGAGGTGATGGCGGAGAGCGCGATCGGCTCGCCGTTCCTTCGCGGCCGCAGCCCGCTCCTACTCGACCTGCCCGACGAGGCCTGGTTCGACGTCGAGCTTGCGCACAAGGACATCCGGCTCGCGCTCGCCACCGGACAACGCGACGACGTCCCGCTTCCCTCGGCCGCGCTCGCCGAGGAGTGGCTCACGACGGCCACCTCGCTCGGTTACGGCCGTCGCGACATCGCATCGGTGTTCGAAGTGCTCGCTCGGGCGAGCACTTCCGAGACCCGAGGTCACGGCAGATGACGCGTGAGATCACGACGGAGACGCCGCGGCGCGGGCGGCCGCGCAGCGAGAGGGCGCGCGAGGCGATTCTCAGCGCGGCGGCAGAGCTTCTGCTCGCTCGCGGTCTCGAAGCGGTCAGCATGGACGCGGTCGCCGAACGGGCCGGTGTCAGCAAGGCCACGATCTACCGCTGGTGGCCCACCAAGGAGACGCTCGCGCTCGACGCGCTCTACCGCGAGTGGGACGCCGCTCGTCCGCGCACGCGAGAGACGGGTTCACTCCGCGGCGACCTGCTCTCGCTCCTGCGTCCGTGGGTCCGCCTGGTCGGCAAGCGGCCCTATGGACGCGTGATCGCCGCGCTCATCACGGAGGCGCAGTCTGATCCGACCTTTGCCGAGCAGTACAGGGAACGCTTCATCGAACCGCGACGCGACCAGGCCCGCCCGATCCTCAGGCGCGCGATTGAACGCGGCGAGCTGCCGGCGACCACCGACGTCGAGCTCGCGCTCGATCTTCTCTACGGCCCGCTCTACCACCGTCTCCTCCACGGCCACGCCCCCCTCACTGATCGCTTCGTTCGCGACCTGGTCGACACCGCTCTCGCCGGCCTCGTCTCGGCGCCCGCGGCCTCCACCGCCGGCCGATGACCATCCGCACCGGAGGCACTGAAGGGAACGACAGGCTGACCTCGACAGTAGGGCTCGCGCTGATCACGCTCCTGGGAGCCGAGGCGGCGACGACACTATCTCTCTCCACTTACCTGCCGGTCCACATCTTCCTCGGCTGCTCCTGCCGGCGATCTCGCTGAAGCTCGCAAGCACCGGTTGGCGGTTCCTCCGCTACTACTCGGGCAGCGCGCCCTACCGCTTACTAGGCGGCCCGCCGCAGCTCGCGATGCGGTTGCTAGGAATTCGTCCACTCGCTGCGCCTTTAACGAACTCCTAGACACATTTCATCCTCCGCTTAGGGAGGGCGGCTTTGCTCCTCCCCATGAGCGTCCTTTCTGATCTCGCGGGCCGGCTTCCTCGTCGAGCGCGGCCGGCGGTTCGTACGACCAACATCATCTTGATCCTCCTGGTCGCGTTGCTGGGCGGCGCCGTGTACTTCGCGTTGCGAACGACGGCGAGCGTTGCACCGGCGACGCCGCGCACGTCGTCTGTGACGCGGGGCGTGGTGCTGTCGTCTGTCTCTGCCTCCGGGACGGTGCAGACCCCGACCGATCTCTCGGTCGGTTTCGAGACCTCGGGGCTCGTGACCGACGTCGCCGTCAAGCCTGGCGAGCAGGTCAGCAAAGGCCAGGTGCTCGGACGCCTCGACTCGACGGAGGCGGCCGCGTTGGTGAAGCAAGCCGAGGCGGCCCTGACGAGTGCAAAGGCGAATCTCGCGCAGGCGCAGGCCGGTGAGACCGCTCAGCAGAAGGCGGCCGACGCCGCGTCGCTCGCGCAGAGCCAAGCGCAGGTGAATCAGGCGCAGACGGCGTTGAAGAACGCGAAGGCGCAGCTGCGCGCCGATGACACCTCGACGCGTCAGACCGTCGTGTCGGCGCAGAGCACCCTGACCGTCACGCAGGGCAAGAAGCAGCTGAGCACCGATCGCGGCAACCTCGAGGCTGCGGTGGCGAAGCTGAAGGCCGACCAGGCGAAACTGACCATCGGAGGAACGACCTACGCCGACGCCGACGACGCCGTGAACGCGATCACGAACGTCGTCAACCAGGACAAGGCACAGCAACAGGCGCAGACGCAGAGCAACTACGACCTGCAGATCCAGCAGGCGACGGACCAGCAGCAGCTCGCGGCCGACCAGAACTCGTTGAAGGCGGCTGCGACCGCCTCGGATCAGGCGTTCTGGCAGAGCAAGGTCGACACCGACCAGGGCACCGTCAACGTCGACGCGTTGAAGCTCCAGCAGCTCGCGAAGCAGCTGAACGCAACCCAGTATCAGCTGTCGCTGGACGAGAGCACACTGCAGACACTGCAGACGTTGCAGACCACGATCACGCAGGACCAGAGCTCGATTCAAAGCTACGAGTCCAAGATCGTCGCCGACAACAACGCAATCGCATCGGCGTCGTCCCAGCGGACGTCGCAGATCCAGACTGCCCAGAGTGCGCGGGCGAGCACGCTCGTGAAGGACGAGCAGGCGATCACCGCCGCCCAGCAACAGGTGGCGTCAGCACAGCTGGCGGTGAAGTCGACGGCCGCGAACAACGCCGCGAAGGCGACGACGCCCCTCGCCACGCTCGCCCAGGATCGGGCGTCCGTGGTCCAGGCCGAGGCGAGCCTCGCGAGCGCAAACCGCACGTTGTCCGAGACCGTGTTGCGCGCCCCTGTCGCCGGCACCGTTGCGTCGGTCGGCGGTGTGGTTGGTCAGAGTGTCAGCGGCTCGGGAACGAGCGCCAACTCGTCGTCGAGCACGTCGAGTTCTACGACGTCGGGCAGCGCGTCGACCTCGAGCGGCGCGGCGACCGGGTCCTCGGGCTTCGTCACGCTCGTCGACTTGCACGGATTGGAAGTCGCGGCGTCGTACAGCGAGAGCGACGCGGCCAAGATCCGTCTTGGCCAGGCAGGGACGATCACCGTCTCCGCGCTTCCCAGCCAGCAGCTCGCGGCACACGTCGTCGCGATCGACACCGTCGGCACGACGTCATCGGGTGTCGTGGAGTACACGGTGACGCTTGCGCTCGACCGGACCGTCGCGGGCCTCAAGCCCGGAATGTCGGCCAACGCGATCGTGACGACGGGTGAGCACGACAACGTCCTCAACGTCCCAAACGCGTCGGTGACCGGCAGCGGGTCGAACGCGGCGGTCAAGGTGCTCCGAAACGGCGTGCAGACCACGGTCAACGTCATCGCCGGTCTCAAGGGCGATTCCACGACGGAGATCGAGAGCGGCCTCGTCGCAG
>JALYLO010000271.1 GCA_030774175.1 Actinomycetota bacterium | reverse complement strand
CAGCCGCCGAGAAGCACACGCTCAGCGGTTCAGCCGACTCGCTCCAGCTCTTCCTCGCCGACGTCGGGCGGCACAAGCTGCTGACGGCGCACGAGGAAGTCATCCTCGCGAAGAAGATCGAGCGTGGCGACCTGATCGCGAAGCGGCAGATGATCGAATCGAACCTGCGGCTCGTCGTCTCGATCGCAAAGGGCTACCGCGGGCTCGGCGTCCCGTTCCTCGACCTGATCCAGGAAGGCACGCTCGGTCTCAACCGCGCCGTCGAGAAGTTCGACTGGCGGAGGGGCTACAAGTTCTCGACCTATGCCACCTGGTGGATCCGCCAGTCGGTGCAGCGCGCGGTCGCAAACCACGCCCGCACGATCCGCGTTCCCGTTCATGTCGTCGAGCGCCAGCAGAAGCTGTCGCGGGCGGCGCGCCGGCTCGAGGTCGAGCTCGGCAGCGAGCCGACGAAGGAGGAGCTCGCGGAGGCGACCGGGCTGCCGATCCAGCACGTCGACGAGGCCCTGTCGGCCGCGTCCGCGTCGGTTTCGCTCAACCAGACGGTCGGCGCGGACGACGAGGGCGAGCTGGGCGATCTCTTCGCCGACCGCGAAGCGCCCGATCCGTTCGACGAGGCCGAGGAGTCGTTGCGTCGCCAGAACATCCGCAAGGCGCTCGATGCGCTGCCCGAACGGGAGCGGCGGATCCTGGAGCTGCGGTTCGGCTTCGAGGGCGAGCCGTGGACGCTCGAGGCGATCGGTCACGAGCTCGACCTGACGCGCGAGCGCGTCCGCCAGCTCGAGGGTCAGGCGCTCTCGCGGCTTGCGGCTCTGCGTGAGCTCGCCGGGCTCGCGGCCTAGCACCAACCTCGTCAAACCTGTTGCGGCTGATCTGCCGAAACCGCTGCCTTTCCGGTCGTCCTCATCGTCACCCACGGGCAAGAAGCACTACTTCATCGTCATCAGCTGACGCGCCAGCGGGCGGGCCGGCCTGAAAAGGCTAGGGCCGCGATGCCGCGACCCTGCCTTTGAACCTCGTGGCCTGCCGAAGTTTCACGCGCCGCGCGAGCCGAGCGTGACGGTGACCGTGCTCGTGTGACCGTTGCGGACGTAGGTGACGATCATCTTGTCGCCCGGCTTCTTGCTCTCGATCACCTGCGAAAGGTCGGACTGGCCGCCGATCGTCTTGCCGTCCAGCTTCGTGACCACGTCGCCGCGCTGGAGCCCGGCCTTCGCTGCCGCATTGCCCGGAAGGACCGATGCGAGCCTCGCGCCGACCGGCGAGCTCGAGTCCTCGACCTGGACGCCGAAGTAGGCGTGTTCAACCGTCTTGCCGGCGACGATCTGCGATACGACCGAGGTGACCGTGTTCGCGGGAATCGCGAAGCCGACGCCGTCGCTGCCGCCCGAATCGCTCTGGATCTGCGCGTTGACGCCGATCACGTGCCCGCCTGTATCGATCAGCGGGCCGCCTGAGTTGCCGTGGTTGATCGGTGCGTCGGTCTGGATCGAGCTGCCGATCGTGAAGTTGTTCGGCGATTCGATGCTCCGGTGGAGCGCGCTGACGATGCCGCTCGTGACCGAGCCGGCCAGGCCGAACGGGCTGCCGATTGCGATCACAGCGTCGCCGACCTGCACGCTGCTCGAGTTACCGAACGTGAGGGGGTGCAGGAGGGACGACGGCGCGGAGATCCTGACCACCGCGAGGTCGGTCGAATCGTCGGTGCCGACGAGATGGGCCTTGTACGTCTTGCCGTTCCAGAGCTGGACCGTGATCGAGGTCGCGCCGGCGACTACGTGCTGGTTCGTGATGATGTCGCCGCGCTTGTCGTAGACGAAGCCGGAGCCCTCGGCCTGCGCGGTCTGCGAGCCGCCGAACGGCGCGCCACCCGAGGTCGAGTCGACCGTGATGTCGACGACGCCCTGGTACGTGCGCTGGTAGATGTCGTTGATCGAGAGGCCCGTCGCGGCCGACGCCGGCTGCGCGTGGTCGACCGTGGTGACCGCGTTCACGACGGTCGTCGTCTTACCGGGGGCGATCGCTGCGTAGAGGCCTGCGCCTGCGCCTGCTCCTGCGCCGGCAATGGCAAGAGCGCCCGCAGCCGTGAAGGCGGCGCGCTTCGATGAGGTCATCGCTTGGAATCCTTTCAACATTGATGTCCTCTCGATCCTCACCGGGCGGGATTAGCGCCGGCTGAGAGTCCCCTAAGAAAGCCCTAAAAGCTGCTTAGACGGTAGCCGCCGGCTCGGGGGCGGCGCTGCCGAGGATCGCTCCGTCGCGCATCGCCAGGCGCCGGGGAGCGGGCGCAGCAAGCCGTCTTCCGCGCGCGGTCGAGCCCGCGCGAGAGCGCCGAGATCGTGATCACGAGCGCGACGCCAATCGAGGGCCCGAGCAGCGTCAGGATCGTCCGGCCCTTGCCGCGAAGCAGCTCACTGCGGAGATACGAGAGTAGAACACCGGGACGGGAACGAAACCAGCGCCGCCTAAGAACGGCTCAAGACCTCAACGCAACTCGTCGGGCGATGACCCGTTGCGAGCGGCGAGCCGCAGGCGCATCAGTGTGCCGCCGCCGGGGGCGTGCTCGGCAGTGATCGTTCCTCCGTGGGCCTCCGCGACCTGCTGCACGATCGCGAGACCGAGGCCCGAGCCGGGCATGCTCCGGGCAGACGTCGCCCGGTAGAAGCGCTCGAAGATGTGGGGCAGGTCGGCGTCGGAGATTCCGGGGCCGTGATCCCTGACGGTCAGCTCGCCGTCAGCGAGGCGGACCTCGACGGGCGAGCCGGCGGGGCTCCACTTGGCGGCGTTGTCGAGCAGGTTGGCGATCGCCCGCTCGATGCTCGCGGGTGTTCCGACCATGCTCGCAGGGCTGAGCACGGCCTTGATCGGCACGTCGGGGTGGTTACGCGTGGCCCGCCGGATCGCATCCTCGGTCAAGAGGTCGAGCCGGACGTCCTCGAGCGCGGACGTATGCTCCTCGCCACGCGCGAGCTCGGTCAGCTCGCTGACCAGCGCGGTCATCTCGCCGAGCTGGGCGACGACGTCGCGGAGCAGCTGCTCGCGGTCCTCCGGCGGCAGCGCATCGCCGCTGGCGAGCACCTCGATGTTCGTCCGGAGGCTCGTCAACGGCGTTCGCAGCTCGTGCGAGGCGTCCTGAACGAGCTGCTGCTGCCGTCGTGCCGCGTCGTCGAGCGATTCGAGCATCGCGTTGAAGGTGAGCGCGAGGCGGCTCAGTTCATCCTTGCCGTCGACCTTGATCCTTTGGGTAAGGTCACGCGTCGCCCGCACACGTTCAGCCGCCTCGCTGAGGTTGCGGACCGGCTTCAGCGACGCGCGTGCGACGAGGAAGCCGGCGAGTGACGCGATGCCAACGCCTCCGACTGCGACGAGGAGGAGCCAGAGCCTGATCTTCGCCAGTTCGTGATCCACGCTCGTGAGAGGTGTCGCCACCTCGATCGCATACAGGCCCGGAACCAGTTGAGCCGCGAGGATACGAACGTGCTCGTGGTTGAAGTTCTCTTCGAAGTAGAAGTTCGAACGGGCGCCGGACGCGACGAGGCGCGTCTTGCTCACCCCCGGCAGCAGAGGCGCAAGCAGGTTGAACCCGACCTCGGGCCGGTAGACGCCGCCCTTGTTGTCAACGAGTTGGAACTGGCTTCCGAACGGTGTCTGGCGGATGTGCAGCAGGTACTGCTTCGGGCTGATCGGGGTCGCGAGAGCGAGCTGGGGAGAGTGGGAGATCTGCTGAGCTTGACTCTGCAGGTTGCGGTCGACTTGCCCTCGTAGCTCGTTTCGGACGAGGAAGTAGACGACCACCGAAGCGAGCACGACCGTGACGGCAACGGCGGCCGTGGCGACCAGCACGAGCCGTCCGCGGAGGCTCATGCCTCCCTGAGCGCGTAGCCGACACCGCGGACGGTGTGAATCAAGCGAGGCTTCCCGCCGGCTTCGGTCTTCTTGCGGAGATAGCTGATGTAGACGTCGAGCGAGTTCGAGCCGTAGCCGAAGTCGTAGCCCCAGACGCGGTCGAAGATCACGGAGCGGGTCAGCACCTGCTTCGGGTTCCGCAGGAACAGCTCGAGCAGGGCGAACTCGGTGCGCGTGAGCACGAGCGATTCGTCGCCGCGCGTCACATCGCGGGTGCCGGTGTTGAGCTCGAGATCGGCGAAGATGAGAGTCGTCGCGGTCTCGTCGGCGCCGAGCCGCCGCAGCAGCGCGCGCACCCGGGCGACGAGCTCCTCGAGCGCAAACGGCTTGACGAGGTAGTCGTCGGCACCGGCCTCGAGCCCGGCGACGCGGTCGGCGACCTCGTCACGCGCGGTCAGCATCAGGATCGGCAGCTGGCTGCCGTCATTGCGAAGACGGCGCGTCATCTCGAGCCCGTCCAGTCGCGGCATCAGGATGTCGACGATCAGCAGGTCCGTTGCGTTCGGGTTTGCGCGCAGCTTCAGAAGGGCCTCTTCGCCGTCGCCTGCGAGCTCGACGTTGTAGCCCTGCATGGTCAGGGCGCGGCGGAGAGCGTCGCGGACCGCCTGGTCGTCGTCGACAACGAGAATCGCCATGCCCTTAATGGTGGACATTCGCGACGCGGAATGGAAGTCCTCAGCGATGTGCCCGATCGAGCGGGCCGTGCTCACGCTTGCGCGCGGTGGCTGCCGGGGCCGTCGCCGCCTCAGCACCGAGCGGGGCGACGAGCCCGGGTAGCGACCGCGCCGTGCCGGAGAGGAGCTGCGGGCGGGCGCCGAAGCCGGAGCCCGCCCGCAGCTGGGTGAGGAGAGAGTGGGGCGCCCGGATCACCAGGCGCCCCCGCGTGACGCAAGCCGCGCGTCGGAGGGTGCGTAGGGGCTCGCATCACAGTGAGGGGATCCTCGCCGGGCTTTCTAAGAACTGGGTTAGGACGGCGTAAGAAGTTGCTGAACACTTGCCGGCAGGGGTGCCCTTGGCAAGCCCCGACCTGCTGCTACTCGTTACTTCGAAGAGCGCCGACGCGCTTCGCGAGCTCTACACCGGCAAGGGCATCACGCCGGAGAAGGAGACGATCGCCTACTGCCGGATCGGCGAGCGCTCCGCCCATACGTGGTTCGTGCTCC
>JALYLO010000270.1 GCA_030774175.1 Actinomycetota bacterium | reverse complement strand
GGAACGAAGAGCGTGTCCACCTTCGGGATGAGGAAGAAGAGCTCTTCCCGCTTTTCCTCAGGCACGTCCAGTCGCAGCCTGCTCCCCTCCGCGAGGCACGCGTCCAACACGTGCAGCTCGAGGGGTTCGCTCGCAAACTCGACATCGCCGTGGCGGCCGGCAGCGTCGATCGAGAGACGTTGGATGCGGCGGGGGAACTGCTTGACGCACACATCCGGCTTGAGGAGCGACAGCTCTTTCCGCTGATCGAGGAACTCGTGCCAGACGACGAGCTCCGGAGGCTCGGGCTCGCCAGCAAGGACGTAACCTGCCCCGTTCGGCACCCCGCCCCTCACGAGCTAAAGGCTTGATGTGACTTGAAGTCCGCTCCTAGAGCGGATTCCGCAACACGTGCACGCGCGCATATCAGATCCCAAGCCGCGTCGCCGGGCACGAGCCGTTCTTGCATCGGATTGGGCTGCTGGGCCGTCTGGGCTGTTCGAGCCTAGTAGCCATGCGAGTTCCGCGAAGCGTGGGCTAGAGCCCATTCGAGTGGCCCGTTTTTGGCCGGAATGAGCTGTTGCTGCCCGGGTGCCGCACGCGTCGCAGTTCCCGCAGTCGGCGACAGCGCCCGCGGTCACCGTCGACGGTGGTGCTTCACACAGCGAACCGACCGTCGCCGAGCGCACCAAGGCGTCCTGACTGACCGGCTCCCCAAACCGGCGCAAAACTCTCGCATCGACCGGTTTCCCGTGCCATGTGCCGGATTCCACAGCGGGATGCCCGAAGGCCGGATTCGCCTGCTATTTGCACGCCTACCGGCTCGATGTGTCGGATAAGCCGGATAAGCCGGACTCCGGCAGATGGAGCACGCGCTCGCCAAATCGCTAAACCGTTCGACTGGATATTCACCCGCACCGACCTCGACCGTCTCCTCGCCAAAATCGAAACTCGCGACGCCTGGCGCTCGCCGCATGACCACCGAACTTGCGGACACGTGTTACTAGTCGAAAGGGTCGAAGTCTGATTCGATCAGGGAATGCGTTGCCCAGCGTGCTCCTTCGATAACCCCGCCGACGTCCGTTTCTGCGGCTCGTGCGGCGCGCCGCTCGCAGCGGTCTGTTCGAGCTGCGGCACCGAGAACCCACCCGGGTTCCGTTTCTGCGGCTCCTGCGGCGCGGCGCTCGAGCCTACGGAACCCATCGCCGCGGCGCCGGCGATCCAGGCCGGCGACCGGCGGCGGGTGACCGTCGTCTTCGCGGATCTCGTCGGCTTCTCGACGCTGGCCGAGCACCTCGACCCGGAGGAGCTGCGGACGCTGATGACCGACACCTTCTCGGAGCTGACCGAGGAGGTCGAGGCGCGGGAGGGATTCGTCGAGAAGTTCATCGGGGACGCGGTCGTCGCGATCTTCGGCGCCCCGGTGACACACGAGGACGACCCGGCGCGCGCCGTCGAGGCTGCGCTCGCGATGCTCGAGGTGGTTCATCGTCGCTCTGAGGGCGTCCCCGCTCCGCTCGAGCTGCGCGTTGGAATCAACAGCGGGCTCGTCGTGGCGGGCGCGGTCGGCGACGGGAGCCAGACGGGCGTGATGGGAGACGCGGTCAACGTCGCGGCGAGGCTCCAGCAGACCGCCGACCCGGGGGAGATCCTCCTGGCCGCCTCCACCTGGCGTCGCGTCCGGGACAGCTTCGACGCCGAGTCGGTCGGAGCGCTCGAGGTAAAGGGAAAGTCGCAGCCCGTCGACGCCTACCGGCTGGCCGCGCGACATGAGCGCGGCGGCCGTGAGCAGGCGCCCTTCGTCGGCCGGCGCGAGGAGCTGGCCCTGCTCGAGCTGCTGTGGTCGAGCGTTCGCAAGGGCAACACGCACGTCGTCAGCGTGGTCGGCGAGCCGGGCGTCGGGAAGTCGCGACTGCTCGCCGAGCTGCGGCCGGAGGGCGCCGAGCGCGACGTCCGCGTCGCCTGCGGCGGCGAGCGGGCCTTCGGCCCGTTCCTCGACGTCGTCGAAACAATTCTCGGCGGCAGACCGACTGACCTCGACGACCTCAAGGAACGAGCGGCTGTTCTCGGCGTCGAGGAGGGCGACGTCGCCCTGCTCGGGTCCTTTCTCGGGCTTGGCGGGGCGCCGGCCGCGGTCAGGATGGCCGACGAGCAGCGCAAGCAGCAGGTCTTCGCGGGTGTGTGGAAGTTTCTGCTGGCCGTGTCGCTGGGGCGCCCGACGTTCATTGCGGTGGAGGACGTCCACTGGGCCGACGAGTCGTCGCGCGAGGTGCTCGAGTTCCTACTCGAGCGGCTCGCCGGGGGGCCGCTGATGCTCGTCCTCTCCTACCGGCCCGGCTTCGAGCAGATCGAGCGCGCAGAGCTGCGCGCCAGCCACACTGCGGTGCGGCTCGAGCCGCTCTCGCCGGAGGAGAGCGTCGAGCTCGCGCGCGGCTTCCTCGGCGTGACAGAGTTGCCGGCCGACCTCGAGCGGCTGGTTGCGACGCGGGCCGAAGGAAACCCGTTCTTCATTGAGGAGCTGCTTCAAGCGCTGCTCGAGCTCGGCTCGCTCGCCGTCGTCGAAGGCACGGCGGTGCTCGCGAAGGTCGAGTTCGAGATCCCCGACACCGTGCAGGGCACGATCCTCGCCCGCGTCGACCGGCTCGACGCGCGCACCCGCTCGGTGCTCCAGCACGCCGCCGTCCTCGGCCGCGGCTCGACGACGGAGCTGCTCGAGGCAGTGGTCGCCGACGGCTCGGTCTCCGAGGAGCTGGCGGCACTCGCACGGGCGCAGCTCGTGATGACGCCGGCGCCGGGGGAGTGGTCGTTCAAGCACGCGCTGATCCAGGAGGTGACGTACGAGACGCTGCTGCTCCGGCAACGGCGCGAGCTGCACGAGAAGGTCGCGCAAGCGCTCGAGCAGCGGGCGGGCAACGACCCGAGCCTGCTCGAGGCGCTCGCCGAGCACTACGCGAAGGCGGAGGCTCCGGAGAAGGCGCGGCGGTACGCGCTAGCCGCCGGCGACCTCGCCCGCGAGCGGATGGGCGTGGCCGAGGCAAAGCGTCACTACGAGACGGCGCTCCGGCTCTGGGGCGAGGGCGACGAGGAGGGCCGGCTCGAGCTGCTGCTGAAGATCGGCCGCGTCGCGCAGCTGGCGGGCGACTTCACGACCGCGCGCACCGCGCTGATCGAGGCCGATGAGGGATGGAGCCGCCTCGGCGACGCTGAACGGGCCGGAGGCGCGCTCGCGCTGCTGGGCCGCGTCCACTGGAGCTCGGGCGACTCGGAGCGTGGCTTCCAGGCGCTGGCGCGCGCGATCGCGATTCTGGAGGAGATCGGCTCGTCTGCGAATCTCGTCGAGGCGTACACGCACGCGGCGGCGCTGCACATGCTCGGCGGAAACGACGTCGAGGGGAGCGAGCTCGCCCGGCGGGGACTCGTGCTGGCAGACGAGCTGGGACTCCGGGAGCCTCGCGCGCAGCTCCTGAACACGCTCGGCGTCTGCGAGGTCACTGGGGGAAATCCGCGGGGCGTGGAGAAGATCGCGGAGGCGCTCGACCTGGCCCTAGAGCTGGGATCTGCCGACGCGATCTCGCGTGCGTACAACAACTTGGTCTCGACGCTGGTCGACGTGGGTGAGCCCGCGCGGGCGCTCGCGCTCGCGGAGGAGGGTCGCGAAGCGACGCGCCGGCTTGGCTCCGCAGGCTTCGAGTGGTTCATCGCGGGTAACCAGGTGGCCGCGCTCGTGTTTCTCGGCGGGCTCGAGGAGGCGGAGGCGCTCAGCCGCCAGATCCTCGGCGAGCAGCGTGCGGCGCTCGGTCCGCCGGGAGTGATCAACGCGGGCGGCCCGCGTGCGGTCGCGCTGACGCGCCTGGGGCGCTACCAAGAAGCGCGGGCTCAGCTGGACGAGCTGCTGCCGCTCGCGCGCGGCGTCGGCGGCTCGGAGTTCCTCGCGCGCGTGCTCGTGGAGGAGGCCGAGCTCGAGCTGGCGCGCGGGAACGAGGCCGCCGCGCGGCAGGCGGTCCGGGAGGCGATCGAGGTGACGCTCGCGAAGCCCTCGCGGGCTCACGCCCTGCTGATGTTGCCGATGGCGTCACGGCTTCTCTCTGCGGACGAGGTGGAGCCGCTGCTCGAGCGCGTACGAAGCCTTCCCTCGTGGCCGCTCTTTGACGCGTGCCGGGCCGAGGCGAACGGCCTGCTGCAGGGTGACTGGGAGCGGGTTCGCGAGGCTGCGGCACTTTACCTGTCGATCGACATGCCGTACGAGGCGGCGCGCTGCCTCCTCGACGCCGGCGACGTCGAGCAGACGCGCGAGCTCGTCGAGCGGCACGGCTTCGCCGTCGGCCCTCTCGGGTCTCGGCTCGCCGCGACCTCCGTCTAATACTGGCATCATCGGCCGATCGCCTGGACGATCGACCCCGAGGGAGCCGAGACCGCCGCGCTCGGGAGGCTGAAGGACATGGGCGAGCGTGTCGCGGTTCCGCCATACAGCGACAGCGACGCACGTCGGCCAGGCGTTGGGTCGCGGACTCGGAGGCTCATTCTCTCGGAGTCGGCTCCGAGTCCGAGGGCGCAGGCTGACCACCCGTGGTCCGGTACGAGGTCGTCTTAGCACCATAAAGTCCCTGCAAATACGACGCCGAGCCCGTCCCGACGCGAGGGCGCGTTGCCCCGAGGTCGGCTCCGAGTCCGAGGGCGCGGGCATGACGGACTCGAACCGTCGACCCTAGACGTCGGTTGACACGAGGCGCTCTCGGCGTCTCCAACCGCAGCTAGAGGTCGCGGGGTCAAACCTGACGCCGGCGGCGTGGGCCGCTTCCGTTTGCCTCTGCGCCGCGCCGACGGCTGTACGTGCGGCGGCGACCGCACGGGACCGAGAAGACGTTCCGCCCGATCCCCACAACCCATTGATCCCAACCGGCGTAGCCATTGCAACTCAGGCTTCCTCGAGGTCGCTTGGCACCGAAGACTAGGGCCGGGCGCTCGAGGCGGCGGCACCTGGACTGGACGGGCGGCTCGCGCGGTTTCAGACTTGCGCTATGGCAGGCCCGGCGACCGCGACCGTCACCCTCCTCTTCACAGACGTGGAGGGCTCGACGCGCCTGCTCCGGCAGTTGCGTGGCAGTTACGGTGACGTCCTCGCCGAGCACCATCGCCTGTTGCGCGAAGCATTCGAGCGCCACGGCGGTCAGGAAGTGGACACACAGGGCGATTCATTCTTTGTCGCCTTCACGAGAGCGACCGACGCCGTGGTGGCCGCGGTCGACGCGCAGCGCGCGCTCGCCACGCACTCCTGGCCCGAGGGAGCCGAACTGCGCGTGCGCATGGGCATCCACACCGGCAGCGCGATGGTGCGCGAGAACCGCTTCGTGGGCATGGCCGTCCACCGGGCCGCACGCATCTGCACCGCCGGTCACGGCGGCCAGATCC
>JALYLO010000269.1 GCA_030774175.1 Actinomycetota bacterium | reverse complement strand
CGACCGGAGCTGGACGGACGAACCGCGTCGGCAGGGCGAGAAGCGGGAGGCGTTCATACGACGTGTCTTGTTGGGCGACGTGACGCAGTGACCGCAATCGAGGGCGAGAACCACCTCGCCCTGCTCCTGAACGTCTCAGGCATCACCGATTTTCGCCTCGGCCTTTGCTCGATCGAACTGAAGCCGGAGATACCTATCCGCTCGGGCATCGAGCGCTTCGGGCGTGAAGTCGATGACGTAGCGACCGGTCGCGGCATCATGCTGAATCTCGACATTCGAATACCGAACCCACTCGCCGCCCGCGGGATCAGCGCGCCGGACGAAGATTCACCATCCTGGGAACGGCCGGGGTCGGCAAGTCCCGGCTGGTCGCCGAGTTCCTCGGCTCACTCGACGGCGCCCTCGTCATACGCGGTCGCTGCCTGCCCTACGGGGAGGGCATCACCTACTGGCCCGTCGTCGAGGTACTCAAGCAGCTTCCCCCGACGGAGACCGACCCCGTCGCCGCGAAGACGATCCGCGCTCTGGTCGCAAACGAGCCGTTGGTCGCATCGAGCGACGAGATCGCGTGGGCCTTCCGCAAGCTGCTCGAGACGGTCGCCGCCGAGACACCTGTCGTCTGCGTCTTCGACGACGTGCACTGGGGTGAGCAGACGTTCCTCGACCTCGTCGAGCACGTCGCCGATCTGTCCCGCGACGCTCCGATCCTGTTGCTCTGCATGGCCCGCCCGGACCTGCTCGACCGCAGGACGGGCTGGGCCGGAGGCAAGGTCAACGCAACGAGTGTGCTGCTCGAGCCACTCGCCCCGGAAGAAACCGAGCAGCTGATCGAGAGCCTGGCGCACCTCGACGACGACCTGCGCCGGCGGATCCTCGACGCCGCCGAGGGCAACCCGCTCTACATCGAGGAGATGGTCGCCCTGGTGCAGGAGTCGGGAGGCGGCGAGATCACGGTGCCGCCGACCATCTGGGCGCTGCTGGCCGCCGCCTCGACCAGCTGGATGCTTTCGAGCGAGATGTGCTCGAGCGCGGTGCCGTGGAGGGGCGCGTCTTCCACCGCGGCGCGGTGCAGGCGCTCGCTCCCGAGGATTCGCAACTGACGGCGCGACTCTCGTCGCTGGTTCGCAAGGAGCTCGTGCGCCCGGACAAGAGCGAGCTTGCCGGCGAGGATGCCTTTCGGTTCCGGCACCTGCTGATCCGTGATGCCGCCTATGACGGGCTTCCGAAGGCCGCGCGGGCGGAGCTGCACGAGCGGTTCGCCGACTGGTTGGCCGAGCACGGGCGCGATCTAGTCGAGCTGGACGAGATCCTCGGCTACCACCTGGAGCAGGCGTGCCGCTTCCGCGCCGAGCTCGGGGTGGCAGACGACGGTTCTCTGGCTGTCGCGGCGTTGCGGCGGTTGGAGGCGGCCGGGCGCCGCGCCCTCCTTCGGGACGACGTCCCCGCCGCGGTCAACCTGTTGCAGCGCGCCCTTGCTCTCGTACCTTCGGATCGATTCGAGACCATCCTGGAGGTCGACCTGCTGGAGGCTGTCTTCGTCTCGGGCCGGGTGGGGGATGCGTACAGCCTGGCGGCCGGCTCCGTCGCACGTGCGGTCGCCACCGGCGATCGCGCCGGCGAGTTGTGTGCGCGGATCGAGTTGGCAAGCTTGCGGGGGTATGTCGAGCCGAAGGGCGCCGCCGAGCAGCTGGCGGCGATCGTCGACGAGGCTCTGCCGGTGTTCGAGGCGTCCGGCTACGACTTCGGCCTCTACGTCTGTTACTTCGGGCTGTTTCAGGTCGCGCACATGCGGGGCAGGATGGACTCGGCACGGGATGCACTCGAGCGGGCCCTCGTCCATGCAGAGCGCGTCGGACTGCCGCATCTTGTGGTCAGGCTGGCGCCGGCGGCCGGGGCGGCGCGCTTGTTCGGCAGCACGCCGGCAACGGAGCTGCTCGCCTGGCTCGACGAAGAGGATCGGCGAGGGACCAGTGCTCCGGGCTGGGAGATGCATCGCGCACAGGCACTGGCGATGGTCGGCCGATCGGCCGAAGCACGGTCGCTTCTCTCGGACTCGCGGGCTCAGCTCGCCGACCGCGGCTCGATGATCCCGCTCGCCCTGGCGACCGGACACACCTCCGTCGAAGTGGAATTGCTGGCCGGCGATCCGGCGGCCGCGGTCGAGCTCGGCGTGGAAGGCTGCCGCTTGCTCGAGCAGGCCGGCGAGCAGGGGTGGCTTTCGACTGCGGTCGGCTACCTCGCGGAAGCGCTGTACCAGCTCGACCGGCTCAACGAGGCCGACGAAGCGGCCGGTCGGGCAGCCGAGCTCGGCGCCAGCGACGACGCGATCACCCAGATGCTCTGGCGGCAGGTCAGGGCGAAGGTCCTGGCACGACGCGGCGACGCACTCGAGTCCGAGAGGCTGGCACGCGAGGCGGTTGCGATCGGAGCCGAGACCGATTTGCTCGACGGCCGTGGCGACACCCATGCCGACCTCGCTGAGGTGCTCATACTCGCCGGCAGAGATGACGAGGCTCAGGCGGCGCTCCAGGAGGCGCTCACCCTCTTCGAGCTCAAAGGCAACGTCGTCACGGCCGAGCGGATGAACGCCAGGCTACGCGGGCTGCGACGGGCTGACTGGCTCGATTGACCCGTCAGCCCGGTCGATGAGGCGGCGGAGGGCCTCTGGAGGGTTTGAGTACGTTCCCCTCAGGTCCATCATTCATCCGGCTCCAGCGACTGCAGCGCAGACTGAATTACCTCTTCTATCGTTTCTGCCCGCGCAAGAGTTCGAACTTGCCCGTGAGGGCCAAGTGGCTTCGATTGCGTCTTTGCGCGCGCTAGGTTTGGAGAGGCGTGACGGTGACGTCGTCAAATTTGCGGCGGGGTGTGGTCGGTAGCGGACACACTAGGCCGACGGTGTCGGCGTGTTGTCTGACGGGCGGTCGTAGCCCCGAACGGCTGGCGGCAATCCTGTCCCTCCTGCGGCCGGTGGTCGACGAGATCGTGGTTGCATTGGACGACCGAAACGGGGCTTGCGCGTCGGCTCTCCGCGGGGTTGCAGACCGGGTCGTGCTGTTCCGGCATCGCGCACCGGGGGATCGTCCAGTCGCGTGGCTGTTCAGCATGTGCCGAGGCGAATGGATCTTCAACATCGACGATGACGAGGTCCCCAGCCGGGCGTTGCTCGACGAGCTCCCCTCTCTTTTCAACAGGACTGAGGTGACGCATTGTTGGATCGCCCGCCGCTGGCTGTACCCGGATTCGTCGAGCTTCCTGGATGAGGCGCCGTGGAACCTGGAGTACCAGCTTCGCCTGGTGCGTTCGGATCCGCGGTTTCTGCAGTTCTCGGACGAGTTCCACCGGCCAGTCGTCTGCGACGGCCCGATGCGGTTTGTCGAGGCACCGCTCTGGCACCTCGACACCGCCGTCAACCCACGCGAGCGACGTCTCGCTAAAGCGGTCGCATATGAGCAGGCCAGACCCGGGATGCGCGTCGGCCCGTTCTCGCACAACACGGGGTTCTACGTCCCGGAGCTTCGCGGTGCGCTCCGCCTCTCGCCGATCCCTGCTGAGGACGTGCCTCTGATCGAGGGTGTGTTGGCGGCACGGTCTTTTGCCGGTGACGCGGCGCAGGTCGAGCACGCCGACCGCGGAGAGATCGATGCAGCGTGGCCCGGCGAGCCTCATCCCCCGTCCCTCTACAACGCCCGGATCGAGCTGATCTCCCCGCCGAGCCCCCTGGTGGCAGGCGTCCGGCAGACGATCCCGGCGCGACTGACGAACCTCGGCGACCTGCCGTGGCGGCGTGGCGGCTCGATCACCGTCGGCGTGCGCTGGGACGGTCAGACCGAAGGCGTCCGCAGCTCGCTGCCAGCGACCGTCGCCCCCGGCGAGACGATTGCCGTCCCGGTACACGTCGACCCGCCGGCCGGCAGCCGCTCCCGGCTGCTCGAGATCGACCTCGTACACGAACATGTGCGTTGGTTTGGGATGACGATCGGACTACAAGTCGAGATCGTGGCTGCCCGGAGAGTCGCCGTCCTGGGCGCCGAGGAACAGGTTGCGGAGCTGCTGAGGGCCTTGCTGCTCATTCCCGCGGTCGAGCCGGTGCTCCTCGATTGGGATCGACCCCTACCCAGGCGCTATGGCCACCAGCGCCTACGAGGCGCAGGCGGTCACCTCTTCGGGCCTTGTGGAACCGCCCGCGCCGGGGCACTCGTTCGGGCAGCACGGCTCGTGCTCCGCCCCGGCAATCACCTGCCGCTTCAGGGATTCGAGCGGCTGCTGATCGCCGGCGATGGCCGCCGTCCCGGCGCGCCACCAAATCGCGAACGACTCTACGTCCTCGCAACGGCCGCGGCCGCCCGCAGGCTCGGTGTTCCCGTCTCGCGGATTGCAACGGCTCGCATGTCATGCGGTGTAATCG
>JALYLO010000268.1 GCA_030774175.1 Actinomycetota bacterium | reverse complement strand
AGAAGGTCGAGGAGCAGAACTTCGTTGCCCGAAAGAACGTCCTCAAGTACGACGACGTGATGAACGTGCAGCGGCAAGTGATCTACGAGCAGCGCAACCGCGTCCTGCACGGCGAGGATCTCGGGGAGGACATCCGCGAGGAGTGGCTGCACGAGGTGCTGTCGAACGTTGTCTCCGAATACACGCAGGACGAGTCGCAGGCGGAGTGGGACCTGGAGGGCCTCGTCGCCGCGATGGAAACCGTCTACGGCACCGGCGTGACCGCCGAGGAGCTGCACGGGCTCGACCGCGAGGTGGTCGTTCAGGAGTTTCTCGACGACGCGCTCGACGCATACGCCGAGCGCGAACGCGAGCTCGACCAGATCCAGGAAGGGCTGATGCGCGACCTCGAGCGCTTCATCGTGCTCCAGACGGTCGACATCCGCTGGCGCGAGCACCTCGAGAATATGGACTACATGCGTGAGGGCATCCACCTGCGAGGAATGGCGCAGAAGGACCCGCTCGTGGAGTACCGCAACGAGGGTCACATGATGTTCCTCGAGCTGAACCGCGCGATCCGCGAAGAGGTCGTGACTCTCCTCTTCCACGCCGAGGTCACCCCGGACGACGGTGCGCTCGAGCAGTCGGGCCGAAACGGCGACGGCAACGGCGGCATGAGCTACGAGCACCAATCGCTGGCGGGCGCCGAGGCGATCCTCGCCGCAGGCGGCACCTCGGCGGTCGCGACGGCCGGCGTCGCAGGCGGCGGCTCCGTCACGACGCCGCTGAAGCCGAAGGTCAACACCGAGCTCGAGAGGATCGGCCGCAACGACCCCTGCTACTGCGGCTCGGGCAAGAAGTACAAGAAGTGCCACGGCGCGTAGCGGGTTGAGGCGCCCGGAGCCTCCGCTCGCCGACGACACGATCCGGCTCGAGCCGCTGGCCCGTGCGCATCTGGCCGACTTCCTCGAGCTGATCGAGGATCCGGCGGTCAAGCGGTTCACGCTCGTGCCGAGCGGGGCGGACGAAGCGTTCGTTTGCGGCTGGCTCGGCCGCTACGAGGTCGGGTGGGAGGACGCGACGCGGGCCGGGTTCTGCGTTCGAACCGCGAGCAACGGCGCCTTTCTCGGATTCGCCGCCGTCGTGCACCTCGACCTGGGCGCGCGCGAGGGTGAGCTCGGCTACATGATCGCGCCGGCGGCCCGCGGCAGGGGCGTCTCCGTGCGCGCCGTCGAGCTGCTGACGCGGTGGGCCTTCGACGAGCTCGGGCTCGAGCGGCTCGAGCTGCGCATCGACGTCGCGAATACCGCCTCGGAGCGCGTCGCCGAGCGCGCGGGATACCGCCGTGACGGCGTCCTTCGCAACGTGCACTTCAAGGAAGGCCTCCGCTGCGATACCGGCATCTGGTCCCGACTTCGAAACGACTAGCTACGATCGCGCCGATGGCGGAGACAGGCACCACACTCACAGAGCAGCTCGACGAGCTCGGGGCCCAGCTCGACTGGGTCCGTGAGTACCTTTGACCCGGTTACGCTCGAACGCCGCCTGGGAGAGCTCGAGAACGAGCTGAACGCGCCCGGCTTCTGGGACGACCAGGCGCGGGCGGCGAAGGTCTCGGCCGAGCACGCACGTGTCTCCCGCCGGCTCGAGGGCTACCGGGCGCTCGTCCGCGATTACGAGGATGCGCGGGAGCTCGCGGGGCTCGACGGCGGCGAGATGGACGACGAGGTCGCCGCGTCGCTCGCACCGCTCCGCCGCGAGCTCGAGGAGCTCCAGGAGGCGGCCCTCTTCGACGGCGAGTACGACGCCGGCGACGCCGTGGTCACGCTCCAGTCCGGGACCGGCGGCACGGACGCCCAGGATTGGGCGGAGATGATGCTGAGGATGTACGAGCGCTGGGCCGCCAACCGGCGCTTCGCGGTCGAGCTGCTCGAGGCGAGCCCCGGCGAGGAGGCCGGGATCAAGTCCGCCACCTTCACCGTGGGCGGAGAGAACGCCTACGGGATCCTGAAGGCCGAGCGGGGCAAGCACCGCCTCGTTCGCCAGAGCCCCTTCGACCAGGCCCACCGCCGCCACACCGCCTTCTCGACCGTGATCGTCGCACCGCTTCTGCCCGACGACGCCGAGGTCGAGATTGACGACGACGACCTGAAGATCGACACCTACCGGGCACAGGGCGCGGGCGGGCAGCACGTGAACAAGACCGACAGCGCCGTCCGGATCACCCACCTGCCCTCCGGAATCGTCGTCCAGTGCCAGAACGAGCGCTCCCAGTCCGCGAACAAGCAGACGGCCATGCGCGTCCTCAAGGCCCGGCTCGTCGAGAAGGCCGAAGAGGAGCGGGAGGCGGTGATGGCGAAGGAGCGGGGTGGCTCCGCGGACACCGGCTTCGGCGGCGAGTCCGTCCGCTCCTACGTCCTTCATCCATATCAACTCGTGAAAGACACGCGCACCGGCTACGAAACGGGAAATGCCCAGGCCGTGCTGGACGGCGACCTCGACCCGTTCATTCGCGAGTACCTGCTCGCCCGCGCAGCGGGAAAGGTCGTCTAGGGGGTGAGCTACACTTGAGCCCACCTTCGCACCCGGGCGTCTCGGTAGGCGGCGCCTCTGGAGTCATCGTGCAGAAAGCGATTTGACAGCCCCGTCCCCAACCCTCGTCCTTGACGACTCGCCGCCGGCCCCTGCGCGCCCCGGCGCCGGCTCGATGATCGTCTTCGAACAGGTGGCGAAGGTCTACGAGCCCGACGTCGTCGCATTGACCGACCTCACGTTCCACATCGACAAGGGTGAGTTCGTCTTCGTCGTCGGCGCCTCCGGCTCCGGCAAGTCGACCCTCGTGCGCCTGCTCCTGAAGGAGCTCGACCCGACGGCCGGCAGGATCGTCGTCGGAGGCCGCGAGCTCGGCCGGCTGAAGAACTCGAAGGTCCCGATGCTGCGGCGGAACATCGGCTGCGTCTTCCAGGACTTCAAGCTCCTTCCGCGCCGCACCGCCGCCGAGAACGTCGCCTACGCCCTGAAGGTGCAGGGCGAGAGCAACTCGGCGATCCGCAAGAAGGTTCCCGAGGTGCTCGCGATGGTCGGGCTCTCGCACAAGATGGGCTCCCTCCCCGACGAGCTTTCCGGCGGCGAGCAGCAGCGGGTCTCGATCGCGCGCGCGTTCGTGAACCATCCGCCGCTGCTCGTCTGCGACGAGCCCACCGGCAACCTCGATCCGGACACGTCCGTGGGCATCATGCAGCTGCTTTACCGGATCAACCGCAGCGGCACGACGATCCTGATGGTCACCCATGACCGCGAGATGGTCGACAAGATGCGCAAGCGGGTGATCGCCCTCGAGGACGGACGCCTCGCGCGGGACGAGCGCCGCGGCGGGTACGAATGAGCGGCCGCCTCAGGCTGCTCTTCTCCGAGGCGTGGCGGTCGCTTGGTGCGAACCTCTCGACCACCGTTGCGGCCACGATGACCGTCCTGATCGGGATGTTCCTGCTCGGGCTGTTCATCGCGCTCGGCAGCTGGACGGTCTCGTGGTCGAACCACGTCAAGAAGGAGCTCGTCGTCAAGGTCTACTTCCTGCCGGCCGCGACCAAGGTGCAGAAGAACGACCTTGCACGCATGCTCCAGCAGAACCCGTACGTACGCCCCGGCGGCATCACCTACATCTCGCGTCAGCAGGCGCTCCAGGACATGACGCGCAAGTACCCGGAGCTGGTGAAGAACCTGACGTCGAACCCGTTTCCTGACACGCTCCAGGTCTCGCCCCGCCGTGCCGAGGACGTCGACAAGCTCTACGACTCGCTCGTCCTGCCCCACAAGCCGCCGGGCGTCGACAAGGTGCACGACGGCAAGCAGGTCTCGCATCGCATCCTCCAGGTCGCGCACGTGATCGAGGCGGTCTTCACGCTCGCGACGCTGGTGTTGCTGATCGCGTCGATCCTCCTGATCTCGAACACGATCCGCCTCTCGATCTTCTCACGGCGGCGGGAGATCGAGGTGATGAAGCTCGTCGGCGCAACGAACTGGTTCGTCCGCGGCCCGTTCATGCTCGAGGGGCTCTTCTGCGGCCTCGCCGGCTCGGTCCTCGCGGTCGTCTTCCTCGTGCTCGGCAAGGCGATCGCGCTGCCCTCGATCCTCCCGCACCTCTCGGGCGATTCCGACGTGCGTGCCCTTGCCTTCCCGCTGACGGCCCTGATCCTGATCGGGATGGGGCTCGGGCTCGGAGCCGTCGGTTCCGGCCTGACGATCCGCCGCTTCCTCAAGGTCTAGATAGAGACGTAGAATCCGTCCATCGTGCGGCGGACGGCGGTTCTGGCGGTGGCGCTGGCGGCGCTTGCGGCGTTCGGCATCGGGCTTGCCCTGAGGCCCCTCGCGCGCAGCCCCGCGCGCAGTTCGGAGGCCCGCGTGGTGAGCGCGCAGCTCGCGGCGCGCTACTACCGCAGGCTGCCGCAGGCGGTGCTGGCCCTGCCGACCGTGCCCGCGCTGATCGCGTCGCTGCACGACCGCTACACGACCTATCTCACCCCGGCCGAGTACCGCGCTGCCCGCCGGGCCTACGCCGGCGGCTACGGCGGGATCGGCGTGCTCGTGCTCCCGAGGCCCGGCGGCCTGCTCGTCCGGCGAACGGTCGACGGGCCGGCGCGGATCGCCGGGATCAAGCCCGGAGACACGATCCTCACGGTTGACGGCGCCTCGACGGCGACGCTCTCGTTCCACGAGGCGATCGGGCGCATCCTCGGCCGCCCCGGCAGTCACGTCTCGCTGCGGGTCCGCCGTGGCGGGCATACGCTCCAGTTCAGGCTCGTGCGCCGCCACTTCCGGTTGACGCCGGTGCACGCACGCCTCGCCGGCCGCGTCGGGATGATCCGGATCTCGGCGTTCTCCCGAGGGGCGGCCCGGCAGACGACGGCCGCTGTGAAGCAGCTGAGACGGCGCGGTGCGAAGGCGCTCGTCCTCGACCTGCGCGGCGACCCCGGGGGCCTGCTCGACGAGGCGGTCGGTGTCGCGTCGCTCTTCCTGCCCGGCGGCGCCAGCATCGTCTCGCTGTCAGGCGCGCACCGGCCGTTGCGGATCGTCTACGCCCGGCCGGGAGGACCGACGACGATTCCGCTCGCGGTGCTCGTCGACGGCGCGAGCGCCAGCGCATCCGAGGTGGTCGCGGGCGCGCTCAAGGATCACGGCCGCGCGACGATCGTCGGGCAGCCGACCTTCGGCAAGTCGCTCGTCCAGGAGATCGACCGCCTCCCGTCGGGAGCGGCGCTGAAGCTGACGGTGGCGCGCTATCTGACGCCCGCCGGGGTCGACATCTCCCGCGGTGGTGTGCAGCCTGACGTACGCTCGCGGCACGCCCTTGTCGCCGCATTCCACCTCCTCTCGGCTGGTCGTCGAGGTTAGCCGCCGCGGGCGGCTCGTCACCGGCGAGCCCTATTTCACACCGGGAGTCCCGCTCCAGCTCGAGGTGAAAGGCCACGGCGAGGTCGCGCCCGGTGACCTGGCGGTCGTCCGCACCGGCCGCGGCCGCGCGCGCGTCGAGGAGGTGATCGGACCGGCCGACCGCGTCGAGAACGTGCTCGAGGCCCTGCTCGTCCAGCGCGGCGCCCGCACGCCCTTCGAGCGGCAGGAGCTGCCGGAGATCGACGTCTCGAACCGCGTCGACCTGCGCGACCTGCTGACGTACACGGTCGACCCCGAGACTGCGAAGGACTTCGACGATGCGCTTTCGTTCCGGCGCGAGGTGAACGGGATCCGGGCGTGGGTGCACATCGCGGATGTCTCGTACTTCGTCGGCGCCGGCACGCCGCTCGACCGCGGTGCCGCCGGGCGCGCGCTCTCCACCTACGTGCCGGGCACGGTCGCGCCGATGCTCCCGCCCGAGCTTGCCGACGACGCCTGCTCGCTGCGACCCCACAAGGACCGGCTCTGCGTCACCGTCGAGCTGCCACCCGGCGGCGGCCCGCCGGAGTTCTACCGCTCGGTGATCCGCTCCGACGCTCGCCTGAGCTACGGCGAGGCGGAGCGGCGCGAGGCGCCGCCGCCCATCCTCGAGGCGCTCGCCCTGAACGACGAGCTCGCGAGCGCGTTGCGCGAGGAGCGCTTCGCGCGCGGGGCGCTCCAGGTGCAGACGCCCGAGGTCGCGTTTCGCTTCGACGGTCGGGGTGGCGTCGCCGACGCCTGGCTCGAGGGCGAGCCGCACGCGCACATGCTCGTCGAGGAGCTGATGATCCTCGCCAACGAGCGGGTCGGCTCCTTGCTTGCCTCCCGGCGGCGCGACGCGCTCTACCGCGTGCACGAGCGGCCTGACCCGCAGGCGGTCGAGCAGCTGGTCGCCAAGCTGACCGACCTCGGCGTGCCGACGCCGCCCGTTCCCGAGCGCCTGTCGCCGCAACAGGCCGCGGTGCTCGCCGGGGAGACGTCGAAGCGGGTCGCGCGGTACGTCGAGCAGTCGGGGCGTGGGCGGGAGGCGTTCCCGGCGCTCGTCCTGCGCGCGCTCAAGCAGGCCCGCTACGACCCAGCGAACCTCGGCCACTCCGGCCTCGCGAGCACCGCGTACTGCCACTTCACCTCGCCGATCCGCCGCTACCCCGACCTCGTCGTCCACCGTGCGCTCCTGCGCGAGCTCGGCCTCTCGGACGACCCCGAGCCCGACGACCTGCCCTTCCTCGCCGAGCACGCCTCGGAGCGCGAGCGCGAGGCCGCGAGACTCGAGTATCTGGCGGACGACATCTGCCTGGCGTGGCTGCTCGAGCGGCGCCTCTTCGAGCGCGGGTGGGAAGAGCCGTGGGCCGGGGAGGTGACCGGCCTGATCGGCTCGGGCCTCTTCGTGCGCTTCGGTGAGGTGTTCGAGGGCTTCCTGCCGGCGCGCCGGCTGCACGGCGAGTTCTTCGAGCTCAACCCGCTCGGCACCGCGCTGGCCGGCCGGACGACCGGGCGGAAGTATCGGCTCGGCGACCCGCTCGAGGTGCGCGTCGAGTCGATCGCGCGCAACGAGGGCAAGGTCGAACTCGCCCTGGGTTAGTGTGCACCGTTTCCGAAAGTCTCGCGCGCCCTGGCGGCTGCAAAGCTGCGCCGGGCTGTGTCCTCGGTCGCCCCGATAGAACACCGCTATCGGGGCTCCCTGCGTCCTTGCCCGGCTTGCTTTTCGCCTGCCAGGAT
>JALYLO010000267.1 GCA_030774175.1 Actinomycetota bacterium | reverse complement strand
GGGAGCTCTTCGAGGAGTCGAGCCACATGCCGCACGTCGAGGAGCCAGAGGCGTTTCTCGCGCGCGTCGAGGCGTTCTTGCGGACGGTCGACTGAATCGGCAGACAACCGCCGGCTCGGAGGCGACTACCCTCGCGCAGCCGCCGCAGACTCGGCGGGTGGAACTGACGACTCGCGTCGCCTACTAGGAATACAGCCTTCCTCGTGCGGTTGGATGGATTGGCGAAGATGCTGAACGCAACGTGGGAGGCTGCACATCAGTGGGTTCCCGATCCCAACGGAACAACCACACGGAACGAGGGCGACCCGGTGTCGTTCCAGGTCGATGTCAGCATTTTGAAACCTCGCGTAAGCGGTTGGCCGCGGTTGGCGCGGTCGAGCGCACCGTGGTCGGCAGATCGCAGCGCAAAATCGATGTTCGGCACGCCGACATCATCCGCGTAGCATCTGGCTCGGTCACAGGTGAGACCTATCCTCCTCGAGGCGAATCAGCCTCACCGTTTCTACCGTGGCGGACCGGCAATCGCCCGCTTCCGCGGGACCGGGCCGGGTGACGAGCACGCGGCCGAGGATTGGGTTGGCTCGGCGACCACGATTTTCGGCGATGAGCGGCAGGGTCTGAGCACGCTCCCCGACGGACGCGTTCTGCGCGATGCGATCGCCGCCGACCCAGAGGCGTTCCTCGGCGCGGCGCACGCCGAACGTTACGGTCCAGATCCCGCCCTGCTCGTCAAGTTGCTGGACGCGGGCGAGCGGCTGCCCGTCCACTGCCATCCGAGCCGTGCGTTCTCGCGCCGCCATCTCGACTGTCCCTTCGGAAAGACAGAAGCTTGGGTGATCGTGGAGGCGAAGGGAGAGCGTCCGCTCGTCCACCTCGGCTTCCGCGGAGACGTGGAGGCAACGACGCTCGCCGGCTGGGTCGAGCGGCAGGAGACGACGACACTGCTGGGCGCGCTGCACGCCCTCGATGTCCGCCCTGGCGACGCCGTACTCGTCCCGGCGGGCGTCCCCCACGCGATCGGCGAAGGCGTATTCGTGGTCGAGCTGCAGGAGCCGACCGACTTCTCGGTGCTCCTGGAATGGGACGGCTTTGCGGTCGACGGCCGTACGGACGGGCACCTCGGCATCGGCTACGACCTCGCGCTCTCCTGCGTCGACCGCTCGGGTTTCGGGGAGGAAGCGCTGGCCCGGCTGCGCCGGCGGGCCGACGAGGCGCGCGAGGTCCGCCAGGGCGTCTGGAGCGTGCTCGTCGCCGACGCAGATCCGTACTTCCGCGCCGAGCGCCTGCTGCCACGGCCGAGTGCCACGCTCGAGCCCGCCTTCTCGATCCTCGTCGTCCTCGACGGCAAGGGGATCCTCGAAACGGAGCACGGGGGAGAGCTGACGCTCGCGCGGGGAGCGACCGTTCTCGTTCCCTACGCGAGCGGCCCCGGGCGGATCTCGGGGAAGGTCGAAGCGATCCGCTGCCTGCCTCCGGCTCCTGCCTGATCGCGGCGGGCCCTTGACAGCGGGGCGGACATGTGTGTAGGTTCGACAACGCTGTCAGACAGCGCTATCGGAACCGCAAGGAGCCCTCGTTTGACCAGACCCACGCTCGATGCGATCGCGAACCAGGACGGGCGTCTCGGGGTGCTCGCCATGGATCAGCGCGCGACGCTCCGACGGATGCTCGACGGTGCCGGCAGGCCGTCGTCCGATGCGGATCTCTCGGCGTTCAAGGTCGACGTCGTGCAGGCGCTCGCGCCGCTCTCGAGCGGCGTCCTGCTCGACGCCGACTTCGGCGTCGGCCCTGTACGCGACGCCGGCGCCCTGCCCGACGACGTCGGACTCCTCGTCGCCGCCGAGCCAGTCGAGAAGGCGAAGTGGAACGATGAGCTCCGCACCACCGTCGATCCGGAGCGCGGTGCCCGTTACGTCCTCGACCATGGCGGCGACGCACTGAAGTTCCTCGTGCAGTGGCGTCCCGGCCGGCCGGCCGTTCCGGGTGAACCCGACCTCGCGCAGGAGGCGCTCGCGGCGACGGCGGCTGTGATCGCGGACTGCGCGGAGGACGGGGTGCCGAGCGTGATCGAGCCGCTGATCGCGCGGCTGCCCGGTGAGGCGCCGTTCACGCCGGAGACCGCGGGGCCGATCGTGATCGACTCCGCCGAGCAGATGGCGGGGCTCCGGCCCGACCTG
>JALYLO010000266.1 GCA_030774175.1 Actinomycetota bacterium | reverse complement strand
TCGCGGCCTGGCTGAAGTCAACGTCGGTGTAGACCTTCTCGCCGCGGAAGAGCTTCTGCTCCGGATCCCACGGGAAGAAGATCACGACGCGCCAGGTCAGTTGTTCGCCCGTCGGAGGGTTCCCGACCCACGGCGCCTTGTGCGTTCCCGTCACGCGCGCTTCCTCGCAGACGCCCTGCGGGCCGATCACGATGTCTGTCAAATCAAAATGGATGTCCGGGAACGCGGTCAGCAGCTCGGTGTAGAAGCGAGTCGCGCCCTCGTGTCCCTCCCACCGGTGCCCGATCTGCGTGAGCTCGTAGACGCAGTCCGGCGTCAGCGTCGAGATCAGGCCCGGGAGGTCGCGCGCGTCCTCCGCGAGCGAGTGCTTCTTCCACAGCTCACGGATCGCGTCGTAGTCGGTCGGCTCGCGGCGGATCAAGTCCACAACCGCGTCGTGCTCTACATGTTCTTGTACTGAGCCCATAGCTCCTCCATCGTTCGCAGGCGCGTGCGCGTCTGCGCGAGATCGTACGGCGTCACGTTCACTGCGCGCACGATCCAGTCGTCTCCAACGTCGAGGATCGAGATCGACGCGGGCGCGAGCTCGAAGTTGCCGAGGAACGCGCGCTCGCCGGTGAGCGCATAGGAGAGCAGCGCGCGGATCGTGCCACCGTGCGCGACCACGAGCGCGACGTCCCACCCGGGCTCGCGGGCCAGCCGCTGCAACGCGGGAAGCGCGCGGTCGAGCAAAGACCCGATCGTCTCGCCGCCGAGGAACTTCGCGTCCTCCTGCAGCGTGCCGCTGAATGCACCGATGAACGCTTCCTCGGGATCGGGCAGATCTGCGAGTGAGCCGCCCTCGAGCTCGCGCAGCTCCGCCCACGATTCTGGTTCCGTGTCGGGCGCGACGATCTGCGCGGTTTCCACGGCCCGCGGCAGGCCGCTCGTGATCACGCGGTCGAAGACGATCCCAGTCAACGCGGCGGCAGTGGTCTCGGTCTCGCTCCGACCCTCGTCCGTGAGGTGAACGTCGTCCGGCGGCACCGGGCGGCCGTCGACGAAATATGCGACCCGCCCGTGCCGCAGCAGATAGATCCGCCGCCGCGTCACTCGTACTTCTCGAGGTAGGCCGGGTTCGAGATGCGCAGCTTGGCCGCGACGTGCGCCTTCAGCTCCGCAGGATCGGCCGGCTCTCCCGCGCGGATCCGTCGTGCAAGCTCGCGAAGCTCGTCCTGCGTGGGGAACTGCTCGTCGGACTCGAGCTCGCGACGCGCGATCCCGAGTGCGTTCATCGCGACAAGCGTGCGGAACTTCGCGCGATGGTCGGGAGCATTCGGCAGTACCTCCTCGGCGAGGAACTCGAACACCGCCTCGATGAGCTCCGCCGCGTCGGGACGGTCGCTCACGCCGCGCGTTCGATCAGATCGAGCAGCTCGTACTCCATCTCCGCCGCCATTCGCCCGAGCACCGCGTACTCGACACTGCGGTCCTGCCCGTTGAGGTGCCGACGCGACTGCGTCAAACAGCCGGTTGCCCACTTCACGTTGCCGAAGACCTCCCAGACGAGCAGCTCGTCGAGCGTGATGTCACGCCCGGTCAACTCGTTGTAGCGGTCGAGGTACGGCTCGACATCGCCGACGCCTCCGAGCTGGCGCGTGTCCGCGCCGAACCGCCAGGCACGGACAAGTGGCCACGCAACGTCCTCGATCGGGTCACCGACGTGCGCGAACTCCCAGTCGAGGACGGCGACGAGGTGGTCAGTGACAGCGAGGTTGCCGAGCCGGAAGTCGCCGTGCACGAACGTCGGCTCTCGCGAAGGCGTGAGCCGCTCGCGCACCCACGCGAGCCCGTACTCGATCGCCGGATGCGGCTCGCCTACCGAGTCCAGCTCGTCGTAGAAACGCGTGATCGAATCGCCCCGCGGGAGAAACTCGAGCGGCTCGATCGAGTGGATCTTCGCGAGCTCATCCGCCATCTCCAGCGGCAGCCCCTGCGGCGAGTCGCGCACGAGGCGGCGCCCGATCGTCTCGCCTTCCACGAGCTCCATCGCGAATGCCTCGTGCCCGCCGATCTCTCCCAGGTAGGCAATCGGGTGTGGTGC
>JALYLO010000265.1 GCA_030774175.1 Actinomycetota bacterium | reverse complement strand
CCGAGCCCGCGACCGCTGCCAGCTCGTCCGGGGAGAGCGCGTCGAAGGGCGGGAAGCGGCCGAGGAAGGCCGCGATCTCGGGTGTGTTCACATCATCCACTCTTGCCGACATCTTGTTGTTGCCATTCTCCTCTTGTACCCGGCCGATGCATCTGTCACTTTTGCCTCCTCGGCTGACGTGGTAGCGGCATCCGGGTCGAGGGAAGGTTCATGGAAGCAGGCATCGATCAGCTTGAGTACGAGGGTGATGGGCTGGGCGAACCGTTGGACGGAACTCGCCTGGTCTTACCTACTCGGGTGCGTCGCTGGCCGTCTGAGGCTAGATCGGCAAGGTACGTCGGGAGATTCATTGGCCGTTTGACTGGTCGTCTTGACAGGAGGGATTGACGTGTCTTCGCAGATTGACGAGCTGGACTACGCCGGCGGCGGGCTGCCGAAGGAGACGAACTGGTGGGGCGCGTTCGTGATCGGACTCGCCGGGACGATCCTCGTGACCGGGATCGCGCCGGTGATGGTGACCTCGCTCGGGGCGTCGTCGATTCCGAGCATCGTGCTCGTCACGCTCTCGGGCTGGCTGCTCTGCCTGTTTCTGGCGGAGCTCTCGGCGATGATGCCGGAGCGGACGGGGGGCTCGCCGTCGTACGCCTACCCGGCCTTCAAGACCCGCTGGCCGCGCGTCGCGGAGCACATCAACGGCTTCACCGCCTGGGCCTACTGGCTCGGCTGGTTCCCGGTCGGGCCGCTCAACATGATCCTGGCGTCGTTCTACATCGTCGACAAGTTCAAACTCTCGCAGAGCGGATTCACACCGATCAACACGCCGATCGCCTGGTGGACGTTGATCATCTCGATCGTCGGGCTGGTGCTGCTGTTCGTCCCGGCCTACCTGGGCATTCGTTTCGGTGCGCTGTTCGCGACCGTTCTCGGCCTGTTGTCGATGATCCCGCTCACGTTTCTCGCGATTGCCTGGATCTTCCACCCGTCGGTCGCCCACGGCTCGAACCTCTCTGGTTTCAAGCAGGCGGACGGAACGGGGTTCTTCTCGCCGCTCTTCGGGCACGGCTGGTTGACGATCTACATCGCCTTCGCGTTTCTGCTCACCTGGAACGTGATCGCGATGGAGGCGGCGGCGTGCTACATCGGCGAGTGCAAGAACCCCGATCGCGACGCGAAGATCGCGATGAACCTCGAGGGCGGTTACGGCGTCTTCATCTACTCGATGATCCCGATCTCGTTCATCCTCGTGCTCGGCGCAAAGGGCAGCTCGGCCGATCCGAAGACGATCTTCGTCAATTTCGCCGACAAGGTCTTCGGGAGTGGTGCGAGTGTGATCGACTGGCTGATTGCGTTCATGCTGATCGTCGCGCTTGTGCTCTCTGCCCTGAACGCGATCACCGGGACGGCACGTGCGCTCCACCAGATGTCGGTGGATGGCCAGTTCCCGCGCTTCTTCCAGCACCAGAACAAGCACGGTGTGCCGGACCGCTCGATGATGTTCAACGTCGTCGTGATGATCGCCGTCGTCTTCATGGGCGGCGCGGTCGAGATCTACACGTTCTCGAACGTCGGCTACCTCGCCTCGTTCCTACCCGTGCTCGTCGGCTACTACCTGCTTCGCCGCGACCGGCCGAATCTGCGCCGGCCGTTCAAGCTGCCCGAGTGGATGAAGTACGTCGCGCTGATGCTCGCGGCGTTCTACGCGGTGATCTACTTCTATGGCGGGCCGGTGTATGCCTCCTGCTCGTGCTCGCTCGCTGGGCGCAACACGCTTGTCTACTACTTCATCGGGATCGGCACGCTGCTCTCGTACCTGCCGCTCTATTGGTACCGCAAGAACGTCGAGGACAAGAAGCACGTGGAGGCGGCGGCGCCCACGGCTTTGCCGAGCCCCGGCTCCTAACCGGATTCGACGGGCCGCCGGAGCCCGGCGCCCCGTCCGACTCGCATGCCGCGCCGCCGAACAATCAAACGAGCCGCTGCGGCCGCGCCGCGCGGCGGCGTGCTGCTCGCGACCGAGGGCCGGCCGATCCCGAAGGCAGCCGTCGAGCGGGCGGCCGAGCTCGCGAACAAGGCCGGGGCGCCGGTGCACGTCTTCGCGGTCGCACGCGTCTACGGGGTCGCCTTCGGCCTGCCCTCGCCGTGGCTCCGACCGAACGCGAAGGAGTGGCAAGACCAGCGGGACGGCGTCGCACAGGCGATCGAGCTGCTCGAGCGGCAGGGCGTAGAGGCGGACGGCAACATCCTCGGCACGCGAAAGGCGACGAAGCGGATCGTCGGAGAAGCCACCCGGCTCGACTGCGACGCCATCGTCATGGCTGCGGACCCGCCACGGAACCGACTGGTCGCCAACCTGCTGTGGTCACAGGAGCCCTACCGCGTCCGGCGCAAGGCGAAGGTGCCGGTCCACATCGTCGTCCAAGACCCGTAGCCGCGGTGGAGCGGCTTTAGCCCTATCGAGTGCGGCTACGCGGCCGCATTCCCGTCTACCTCGTCCGCCGCGGAGACGCTCAGGCGCCGGCGGGGAAGCTGTAGGAAGCCGGGATCGGCTTCGGTAGCTCGGCCTGCGTCCCGAACGCGAGCACGATCTCATCGTGGCGCCTGAGCGGGATCCGCGCCGGGTCGACTGTCACGCGCTTCCCGTCGACGAACGCTTCGAGCGTGCGACCGCCGCGGGCGCAGTAGTCCCCGATGCATTGCGCGCTGAGCCGGACGCCCCAGACGCCGAAGAACTGGCCAAGCGTGTAGACCGTCTGCGTCGTCGACTCGACGTGCAGGATCCCCGTCCTGTCGTGGGTGTGGAGCGGCGAGAAGAAGGTTTGACCCGGACCGATTCCGACGTTCGCGGGAACGGCGACCTGCTTCCCGTTCAGGTACAGGTCGAGGTGCTGATGGATGTGCAGCGCCGTCCCTTGCTCCGCGAGTGCGGGCAGACCGAGGACGCTCAGCCGGTCGCGCAGCCCCGCCGCGTTCGAGCCCCAGGGCACGTTCGCAGACGGCGACGACGGGCGGCCGACGAAGACGAGAGCGAGGAACCCTGCCGAGACGCCGAGCCCGACGGCGATGCCGGCCCAGAACGCACGCCTCGCGACCGGGAGGCGCCAGCGCGGCGGCGGCGGAGGCGGCGGGCGGAACCGCCGCTTCCTCCCGGCCTGTCGCGGCGGTCCCATCGCCGCTCCAAGTGTACGGCGATACGGATCTACGCCTCGGACGGACACTTCGGCCCGAGCTCCTCCTCCGCGACCCGCTCGGCCTCGGCGACGCCGCGCCTCCGGCCCGTCCGCAGCCAGCGGACGTAGAGGCCGCCGGCGATCGCGAGGGCGGCCGCGAGCGACGCCAGCGGGTAGCCGCGAGCGAGATTGAGCACGAGCGTCATCGTCACGGCGCCGGCGCCGAGGCAGCTCGTCACAAGCAGGAGGAGGCGGCGATCGCTCCGGAAGAACCGGCTCATGGCGAGCAGCCCACACAGGAACGCGAGGAACACCGCGACGGCGTAGAAGAGCACGAGCCGCTGCTCGTGCGCTCCCGAGGCGGCGACGATCGTGCCCGAGACGAGCGCGAAGACGGCAACGCCGATGTAGGGCGTGTGGTAGCAAGGCGTTCCACGACGCCGGCCTCGAAGCGGGAGGGCTCGACAACGGCGCCCCCGGCGAACGACCCGAATACCACCCCGGCTACTACGGCGCCT
The DNA here is from genome assembly GCA_030774175.1 of Actinomycetota bacterium. The sequence goes on along the minus strand of JALYLO010000265.1, from coordinate 736 downwards.
ACCTCCTCGACCCAGACTCGAACAACATCGAAGCCGTCTTCCACGATCGGCGCGCGTAAAGCATCGGCTGCTGCTCGAGTTGAACCGGGCGATTGCGGTCGGTGAAATCGAGTACCACCCGTTCGACCGCTGACTAGACTTCACGCCCGATGAGCGCCCTCGACCCGCTCTCCGACGAGCAACGCGAGATCCGCGACCTGGTGCGCACGATCGCACGCGAGCGGATTGCGCCGCGCGCCGCCGAGATCGACAAGAGCGGGGAGTTCCCGTGGGACGTCGTCGACGTCTTTCGCGAGAACGACCTCTTCGGGATCATGTTCGACGAGGCGTACGGCGGCATCGGCGCCAGCTCGCTGCTGACCTTCGTGACGATCGAGGAGCTCTCGAAGGTCTGCGCGACGAGCGGGCTCATCGTCGCCGTGCAGGAGCTCGGGTCGCTCGGGATCAAGCTCGCGGGCAGCGAGGAGCAGAAGCAGCGATTCCTGCCGAAGCTCGCGACGGGCGAGTGGCTCGCCGCTTACGCGCTCACCGAGCCCGGCTCGGGCTCCGACAGCGCCGCGATGCGCACGACCGCGCGGCTCGAAGGCGACGAATACGTGCTGAACGGCGGCAAGCGCTTCATCACGAGCGCAGGCGTCGCAGCCGTCTACGTCGTCTTCGCGAAGACCGATCCGGCGCAGGGCCACTCGGGCATCTCGGCGTTCGTCGTCGAGGCCGCGTCGCCCGGGTTCGAGGT
>JALYLO010000264.1 GCA_030774175.1 Actinomycetota bacterium | reverse complement strand
GAGCGGGTCTCTTTGATCGGCTCGGGTGCCGTGCGCTCAAAGGTGAAGTCGCCCCAGCCCTCCTGTAGGGCCGCGTCGAGGCGCTCGAGCATCGACTCCATCGACTCGCGGAACACGGTGTCGATGTCGTTGGTCGTCCGCGCCTCGAGCTGGAGGCGTAGCTCCATCGCCGCGCCGCCCTTCAGGAGGAAGAGCGGCTCGCCCTGCTCGTCGCGCGCGCGGTCGAGGGCGGCGAGGATGATCATGAACCAGATCCAGCGCTGCAGGCGGTTGACGGCCACGCCCTGCTCGCGGGCGTAGTCGTTGACCCACCTTTCGATGACCTTCGTGTTGTGGGGCGCCTTGCGGCGGACCTCGGCCATGTGCCGATGTTAGGCCGGGACGGAAACGTCCAGCCGGCGTTTCACGTCGGCGAGCTGGTTGCGGGTCAAAAGGCCGCGCGCCTGCGCGTTCTCGATCGCCTGGTCGAGCAGGCGCGGCCCGAGATGGGCCTCGATGCCGTCGAGGATCGCCCGGTACGGCGTCACGATCGGAATGCCCTCGTGCAGCGTCACGTCTCGGGGATCGAGGTCGCGGCGGTGGAGCACATACAGCTTCGGGACCTCGCGCCGCGGCCGGTAAGCCGCGGGCACCGTCACGTGGATCTTTGCCGGGTTGACGTCGCAGAGCTCGTGCAAGTCGAGCGCCGTCTCGTGGCAAAGGACGCCTTGGACGGCCTGGGGCCACAGCGTTGCCTCCATGTACTGGTCAAGGGCCGTCCTGGGTACGAGCGGGATCCTGTAGACGCCGTGGGCGACGTGGTCAGCCAGACGACGGCGGGCAAGATCCTGGAGCCGCAGCGGATCGATCCCCAGCTCGCGGGCATCACGCGGGGTCACGTATCCGTATTGGTCGTGAGCGAGCTCAAGGAGTTGGGTGTAAACGCGTCCTGGCATCAGTAGTCTCCGTGGAGAAAGTATGGCGTTTTGCCATGTTTATTCCGTTCGATCCCACTGTACCAGATCATGGACAAACCATGGCATTTTGCCATATTTCTTCCCGCACCGGCGCCTTCCTCCTTCCGAACCTGCAGCAGCCTGGCCGATGACGCGACCCAGGCCCAAACTGCTCAGCGGCGGGCGAACTCCCGCATCGCCGCCTCGTCCGCGAATGAGACGACGGCTCCTTCGGCTCCGGCTTCGAGTTCGCCTCGACGTTCTCAGCCGCAATCCGTGGGATCACGCGTAGCTCCGGGTGCTGCTCCTTCACGCGACGGACGTGTTCGGCGTCGGAGCCGCGCGAAGGATGCCAGGCGTCGCCCTGCTCGAGCGGCCGCCGGATCGCCTCGTCGCGGAGAAGTGCCGCGCCGGCGCCCATCCAGGATCTCCCGCTTCACCGGGGCCCGTCTTTCCGCGTGTGAAGCAGACGAAGCAGCCGCCGATCGCGAGGTCGCCGGCCGGCCTCCACGGCGGCGGGGTCGCGCGCGCTAGCCCCTCCTGCTCCTGGATCAACTCCTCCGCGGTCGCGGGCCACGCGCGCACGAGGAGTAGGATCGCCGAGCTTCCGATGTCCCAGCAGGCGTACGTCTTCGAGGCCGCGCTCGACGACGATCCCGACGTAAGCCGGACCGTCGCCGTCGGCGACGACCAGACGCTCGACGACCTGCACGCCGTCCTGCGGCAGGCGTTCGGCTGGCACGGCGACTTCCCCTACGCGTTCCGGCTCGACGACGGGCGCGAGTACCTCGCCACGCCCGGCGAGGGGGGCGACGTCCCTCTCGGGCGCCTCGAGCTCGAGCCCGACCGGCGCATCGAGCACGTCGTCGACGGACCGGAGGAGTGGCGGATTGCGCTCGCGCTGTTGGAGGTGCGTGCGGACGACGAGCCTCTTCCGCGAGTGATCGAACGACACCAGGAGATTCAGCTCGAGCCGGAGTACGACCTCGGCGCAGGGGGCTAACCCCGCGGATCTCGTCGCCGCCGCGCGCGCCGCCGGTGCACGCGATCCGCGCCTGCTCGAGGCGATCGGCGCCGTGCCGCGAGCCGGGTTCGTCCCGCCCGATCTGGCACGCCTGGCATACGACGACTCGCCGCTCCCGATCCCGCACGATCAGGTGACGACGCAGCCGTCGCTCGTCGCCCGAATGGTGGAGGCGCTCGCGCTCACGCCCTCCGACCGTGTGCTCGAGATCGGCACCGGCTTCGGCTGGCAGACCGCCCTGCTGGCCCGCCTCGCCAACCGAAGTGTGGAGCGTCGAGCGCTGGGACGACCTCGCCCGGACGGCTCGCGCGAACCTCGAATCCCACGGCGTCGAGAACGCGACCGTCCTCGTCGGCGACGGCAGCTGCGGACTCCCCGGCCACGCGCCGTACGACGCCATTCTCGTCGCGGCCGCGTTCCCGCAGGTGCCGGCCCCGCTCGCCGAACAGCTCGGCGAGGGCGGCCGTCTCGTTCAGCCGATCGGCCCGGGCGGCCTGGACGAGGTGGTCCTGTTCGAGCGGCGCGGTGGCTCACTGGCGCCGAGCCGCGTGATCACAGGCGCGCACTTCGTGCGGCTCTATGGCGAGCATGGGTACGAGCGGTGAAGCTCGCACTCGCGGGTGACACGATGCTCGGCCGCGGCGTCGCGGAGCGACTCGCGGACGACCCACACCACGAGCTCTTCGCGCCGGAGCTCGTCGACGTCCTCGGCGAGGCCGACCTCTTCGTGCTCAACCTCGAGTGCTGCATCTCCGCGCGCGGTGAGCCGCCGCCGGGAAGGGCCTTCCACTTTCGCGCTCCCCCCTGGGCCGCGGAGACCCTGGCGCACCTCGGCGTCGACTGCGTCACGCTCGCGAACAACCACGCCCTCGATTTCGGGCCGGACGCACTGTTCGACACCATCTCGCACCTCGACGCGGCCGGAGTCCGCGTCGTCGGCGCGGGCTCGGATCTCGAGCGCGCGCGGGCGCCGGCCGTCCTCGAGGCGGACGGCTTCCGGCTCGGCGTGCTCGCCTTCGCCGACCACCCGGCGGAGGACGCAGCGGACACGGATCGCCCCGGCATCGCGTACGCGGACCTGAAGGGAGGAGTCCCCGACCGGCTCACCCTCTTCCCGGTAGCGGACGCGGTGCTCGTCACGCCCCACTGGGGCCCGAACATGACCGCCGAGCCGCGCCCCTACATCCGCCGAGCCGCCGAGGAACTGCGCGAGGCCGGCGCGACCCTCGTCGCCGGTCATTCCGCGCATGTCTTCCACGGCGTCGCGCCGCGTGTCCTCTACGGCCTCGGCGACTTCCTCGACGACTACCGTGTCGACCGCAAGCTGCGGAACGACCTCGGGCTGCTCTTCCTCGTCGACCTCACCGGCGACCGGCTCGAGGCGATCCCGCTCAAGCTCGAGTTCGCGCACACGCGCCTCGCGACCGGCGAGGATGCGGCCTGGATCGAGCGCCGCTTCGTCGACGCGTGCGCGGCGCTGGGCACGGAGGCGGCCGCACACGACGGCCGCCTCGTGTCCCGCTGGCGGTAGTGCCTCTAACTCTCCTTCTCCGGCTCCTCGACCTGGACGACCCCGCCCGTCGGCGAGAAAACGGTCGTGTGGCCGTCATCCCAACGGACGCGCAGGCGCGGCGGCTCCTCGGCGATGACCTCCTCGACGACGCCCCTCCGCGGGGGCTGCGCGACGCGCTCAGACTCGACCACGATGCGGTCTCCCGCTTGCGCTTTCACTGCTCCACCTCCTCGGCGCGACTCTACAACCGCCATGAGCAGGGCGAAAGGAGGTTAGTACCAACGTCCCGGCACGAAGCTCGGGTCGAACATCGCCTGGTGCGTGAGGTACGGCTTCGGCGCGCAGACATCCGCTACCGGCGGCGCGAACTCGCCGAAGCTCCTGGCATTTGCCATCATCCCGCTGGAAGGAGGTTCCACACGGTGCCGACGTCAGACCTGACGAGCGTTCTCGACGAGTCCGATGTGAGCTACGAACTCCTCCCGCACGCGCACACGGAAAGCGCGCTCGCGGAGGCGGAGGCGCTCGGTGTCGCACCCGACGACGTCGCGAAGACGCTCGTCGTCAAGCTGCCGGAGGGCTACGTACGGGCGGTGGTGCCGGCTTCGGCGCGGCTCGACCTGCGCAAGCTGCGCGCGATCCATGGCGGTGGCAGGCACAGCGTGCACCTCGCGACGGAGGAGGATCTCCGGCGCGACTACCCGCAGTTCGAACTTGGGGCCGTTCCGCCCATCGGCGGAAGGAGCGATCCCGTCGTCGTCGATCCAAAGGTCGCCAATCGGGAATCCATCGTGATCGAGGCCGGCTCACATGACGAGTCGGTCCGGCTCGCGGCGACCGACCTCATACACGTCACGCGCGCCGCGGTCACGGACATCTCCGAGGGCTAAGCGCGCCGCGGGTTCACCGGCGAGCTGCGCGTGAGGTGCCTGACGCCGGTGCCGTCGACGTTTGATCTGCAGCGAGCACTCGAAGGTGATGCCGATGATGTCGTCCTTCAGCTCGTCGACGTCACAGCTCTTGAAGTAGTACCAACGGCCGACCCGAAGCTCGGGTCGATCGCGTGGTCGCTACCTCTGTTGCGACTGCTTTTGACGGCGGGAGCCCGAAGGCAATTCCCATTCCATCCTTCGTCCGACGCGATGCTTCTCAATTCCGATCGCGGTAGCTGCTCGGCATAGGGTCGTCCAGCTGACCCCCTCAGCCGTCGCACCTTCGCGAATGTCATCCACTGCGCGAGGCCCTTCCGCCAAGCAGGTGGTGAGCCACTGAGCGGCAGCCGCTCGCTTCGCGGCCCCCTGAAAATCTCGCTCCTTCTTCTTGAACCGGGTAGCCCACGCTTCGATGTCGCCGCGGCGCCAATAACGTCCGGTCGGTAGTTCGGCGACCGGCTCCGGGAAGTCGTCCCTGGAGGAGTAGTGCTGAGCGACATTCTGCTTCCGCTTCCCCAGGTAGCGCGCGATCTCGGTCACACCCATTAGCTCGTCGAGCTCAACGTCTTCGAGGGCCGATTCATCGAGAAGGCGCGATGCCGTCACGAATTCGATGCCGACGACTCGGCCGTCATGATCCAGGTCGATCGCGAGGTCCTCGACCGGCGCAACCGTCTCAGCGACATCGCGGTGATCGCCGAACGCGACATAGGCCGTATCCGCTTCTGGACTGTATGTGGAAACAATTTTCATCGTCTTTCTCCTGCCCTTGGTGTGACTGTGATGACGAAGTCATCGCCGTTCAGCGGGCGGTACAAAACCCAGAGGTTCTTCCGTCCGGGGACCGGTGCGTAGAAACTTCTCGCACGGAACTCGTGCGCCTCGTGGCGAGTCCTGTTCGTCCATAGAGCGTCATTCACATCCTCAGCGGAGACACCACGCGCCTGCATTCGCAGATGCGCATGCGGGTCGTTGAAACGCGTGGGCATGCCGCCCCATTACTGTACCAGAGTAACAGAAGTGGCTATTCAGGACAAGGTACGTCAGGCCGGTGCTACGGATAGCGGCGGGCGAAGTGGCGCATCGCCGCCTCGTCCGCGAACGAGACCACGGCTCCTTCGGCACCGGCTTCGAGCATCGCGTCGACGTTCTCCGCCGCGATCCGTGGGATCACGCGTAGTTCCGGGTGTTGCTCCTTCACGCGACGGACGTGCTCGGCGTCGGAGCCGCGCGAGGGATGCC
>JALYLO010000263.1 GCA_030774175.1 Actinomycetota bacterium | reverse complement strand
CACGAGGCGACGGGCGTCGGCGTCGTGATGGTGATCGATCGCGCTTGTGAACGGCTGGGTTGGAGGCTCGCCGACCAGCGCTTCGTCGTGCAGGGCTTCGGCAACGTCGGAGGCGTCGCCGCGGACGAGCTCGCAGCGAGGGGCGGCCGCGTGATTGCGGTCTCCGACCTCTCGGGCGGCGTCGTCGCGGAGGACGGGCTCGACCTGCAGGCGGTGCGCAGGTGGGTCGACGAGCACGGCTCGCTCGCCGACTATCCCGACGCGCGTCATGTCTCCAACGCGGAACTGCTCGAGCTGCCGTGCGACGTGCTCGTGCTCGCCGCGCGCGAGGATCAGGTGACGGAAGAGAACGCAAGCCGCATCGACGCGAAGCTCGTCGCGGAGGGTGCGAACGGACCGACGTCGATCGAGGCGGACGCGATTCTCGCCGAACGCGGCATCCTCGTGCTGCCCGACGTTCTCACCAATGCGGGCGGCGTCACCGTCTCGTATTTCGAGTGGGTGCAGGATCTCGGACGTCTGTTCTGGGACCGCGACGAGATCCGCGCCAGACTGGCCGAGAAGCTGGCGGATGCGTTCGATCGCGTCTGGCAGCTGTCCGAACGACGCGCGATCACGCTGCGCGGCGCCGCGCTGGTGGGGGGTATCCACGAGGTCGCCGCGGCGCTCGAGGCGCGCGGAATCTACCCATGAGCAAGGTCCGCGACGCGATGGTGCCGGATCCGCACCCCCTCGACGCGTCGGCGACCGCGCAAGAGGCGGGAGCTCGCCTTTCGGAGCCCGGCGTGCGTGCCGTGCTCGTTTGCGACGACGGCGTCCTTGTCGGAGTCGTCACGCGGAAGACGCTTGTAAGCGAGGTCGTCGCCCTGGGACGCGATCCGAAGAACACGCGTGTCGGCGACATCGCGGAGCCGCCGATCTTCACGCTCGACGCGGAGCTCGACCTCGAGGCGGCCTTCCGAGAGCTCGAGGAGCGCGACCTCGAACGCGTTCCGGTGACGGAGGACGGCCGGCTCGTCGGCATCCTCTCGCGCTCGGTCGTGCAGCGGCGGCTGGCGGAGGACGAGCCACCCGTCGAAGAAACTGCCTAGCAGCAGGTGTAGGCGCCCGGAGGCGCGTCGCCCTCGACCGGCTCCGGCAGCTCGGCGGCGGCGAGCGCCGCGCCGTGGAGCAAGTCGTGCTCGCTCGCCTCGAGCGCGTCGAGGCCGTAGCGACGCAGTACCTCGCGCACGATGACCGCGCCCGCGGTGATCACGGCGGCACGGTCGGGGTCGAGCGCGGGCAGCTTGCGCCGCTCGTCGAGCGGCAGCGCGGCGAGGCGCGCGAGCTGCGTCTCGACGGCCCGCAGCGTCAGGACATGTCCGTGGACCTGGTCCCGGTCGTAGGCAGGAAGCGCCAGGTCGAGCGCGGCGAGCGACGTGATCGTGCCGGCGACGCCGACCGCGCGCGTAGGCGTTAGGTCGGCGGGGAGGAGTGGACGAACGTGTGCCGCGATCGCGTCGATGTCCTCGCCGAACTGCTCCGTCAGTCGCACCGAGCCGACGTTCAGACTGACTGCGCGGTCGCGCATCACGAGCTCGGTCGAGCCGCCGCCGACGTCGAGCACGAGCGTGTCCGCGGAGATGTCGCCGACTCCGCGGAGCGTCAGTGCCGCCTCCTCTTCGCCGGTGAGCAGTTGCGTCGTGAAGCCGTAGCTCCACTCCACCTCGCCGAGGAACGCCTCGCCGTTCTCGGCGTCGCGGACGGCGCTCGTCGCGACTGCGAGCACGCGCTCCGCGCCAAGCGACTCGAGCTCGCGCCGGTAGTCGGTGAGGACGTTGCGCACGCGCGCGATCGGCAGCGGCAACAGCTTGCGGCGTGAGTCGACGCCTTCGCCGAGCCGCGTGATCCGCTGGCGCAGCACGACCTCGTCGAGACGTCCGTCCTCGACGTCTGCGACAAGCAGTCGCGTCGTGTTCGTGCCGAGATCTACGGCTGCGACTCGCGTCACTTGCGCGGATAGACCGCGGTGAGACGCCCGAACGAGTCCTGCACGTCCTGCATCGCCGCGCGCAACACCGCTGCCTGCGCGAGCGAGCGCCTCAGTTTCTCGAGACTTGCCTCGAGCCGCGGAGTCGAGGACGCGAACGAGTCCGTGTTCCGGGCGAGCCGGTCGAGAGAACCCGTCAGGTCGCGGAGTGTTCCGTCCAGTGCCGAGCCAAAAGTCTGGAACGTGCGCCAGAAGCGGCGGAGTCGGAGGAACACGTGAACCGACCCGACCGTTAGAGCGAAGAGGAGCACAACCAACGCGATCCAGACGAGGAGCG
>JALYLO010000262.1 GCA_030774175.1 Actinomycetota bacterium | reverse complement strand
AAGCTGCGCCGGGCTGTGTCCTCGGTCGCCCCGATAGAACACCGCTATCGGGGCTCCCTGCGTCCTTGCCCGGCTTGCTTTTCGCCTGCCAGGATCATCACGGAACTTCCGGAACGGTGCACTAGTGCCACTGGGGTCGGCTCAGGTCGAGACGACACTCCTGTTCCTGAAGATCGGCTTCCTCGTCCTGCTCTACCTGTTCATCTGGCGCATTGTGCGCTCTGCGGCGCGCGACGTGCGGCTGCCGCAGGAGTCGATGATCCTCGCGCCCCAGCAGGCCGCAGCAGCCGGCCTGCTATCGCGGCCCGCGGCCCGCGCGCGCGGGCGGCTGGTGGTACTGACGAGCCCCGTACTGGCCGAAGGCGACGCCTTCGCGTTCGATTCGCATCCGCTGACGGTCGGCCGCGGCTCAGGGAACGACCTGGCGCTCGCCGCCGATGAGTATGCCTCGACGCGCCACGCGCGGTTCGAGCCGCGCCAGGACGGCGTCTGGATCGAGGACACCGGTTCGACGAACGGCACCTTCGTGAACGGGATCCGGCTGACGCGCGAGCGCAAGCTCGCTCCCGGCGACGTCGTCCGGATCGGCGAAACGGACCTGAGGTTCGAGCCGTGAGACTCGGACAGAGCGCTGCGCGGACCGATCCCGGCCGGAAGCGGCGGCACAACGAGGACTCCTACGTCTGCCGGCCGCCGCTCTTCGCGATCGCGGACGGCATGGGCGGTGCGCGCGCAGGCGAGGTCGCCTCCGCGCTCGCGGCGGGCGCGCTGAGCGAGTCACGCGCGAACGGGGGTGGAACGCGGCTCGTCGTGGAGCTGATCCAGGAGGCGAACCGCCGGGTGCACGCACGCGCGTCGACCGACGCCGAGACCTCGGGCATGGGCACGACGATTACCGTGGCGCTCGTCGAAAGCGACGGCAGCGTGACCTTCGGGCACGTCGGCGACTCTCGCGCATACCTGCTGCGGAGCGGCGCGCTGGAGCAGATCACCGACGACCACTCACTCGTCGCAGAGCTCGTGCGCCGCGGGGAGCTTTCGGCACAGGATGCCGAAGCACACCCGCAGCGCTCCGTGATCACGCGGGCACTCGGCACCGATCCGGACGTCGACGTGGACGCCTTCTCGATGCAGGCCGAGGACGGCGACATCTTCCTGATCTGCTCCGACGGACTCTCGGACATGATCGGCGGCGAGCAGATCGAGCAGATCATGCGCCAGCAACGGGGTGACCTGGACGCCGCGGCACGAGAGCTGATCCAGGCGGCGAATCGAGCGGGTGGCGACGACAACATCACCGCGATCCTCTTCGAGATGGTCGCAGGCGAGCAGGCGACCGAGCCCGACGAGCAGACGCGCGAGCTGACACCCGGCCACCTGGGCGCTGCGACGCTCGACGAGGAGGACACGCTGCACCCGGAGGACCGCGTCGCGCCGCCCCCGCCGGCGGGCGACACGATGGTCGTGCCGGCTGAGCAGATCCAACTTGCTCTCGCCGAGCAGGCCGAGCCGGAGGCGGCGCGGGCGGGCCTCGGCAGGCGGCTGCTCGCGCTGGGAGTGATCGCGGCGCTCGTCGCGATCATCGTCGCGCTCGTCTGGTGGGGGCTCGCCCGCTGAGGAACAGAAACAAGGAGCTCCTCTACCTCGGCGTCGTCGGCGTCCTCACCGGCATCGGCTTCGCGTCCGTCTACATCGCGCGGCAGGCGGAGGTCAGCTGGGGCTCGCTCGGCTACGCGCTCTTCTTCCTCGCGCTCTATCTGGCCGCGCACCTCGTGGCGCGAACCACGGTGCCGAACGCGGATCCGTACCTGCTGCCGATGGCCGGCCTCCTGACCGCGGTCGGCGTGACCGAGATCTACCGGCTGGGCCCGGACGACGCGTTCAAGCAGGGGCTCTGGATCGTGATCGGCGTCGCGCTCTTCGCACTCGCACTCTTCCGCCTGCGCCGTGACTATCGGATCCTCGAGCAGTACAAGTACCTCTTCGGAATCGGCGCGATCTTGCTGCTCTTCCTGCCCCGCCTGCCGAGCCTCGGCACAACCGTCAACGGGGCGCGGCTCTGGGTGCATGTCGGCACTTTCACGTTCCAGCCCGGCGAGCTCGCGAAGATCTGCCTGATCGTCTTCCTCGCGGCCTATCTGCGGGAGAAGCGTGAGGTGCTCGCGCAGGGGCGCGCGAAGGACGTCGGCCCGCTGGTCGTGATCTGGGGCGGGACGATGCTCGTGCTCGCGTCGTCGAACGACCTCGGCTCGGGTCTCCTCTACTTCGGAATCTTCCTCGCCATGCTCTACATCGCGACGGCGCGTTTGTCCTTCGTGCTTTTGGGGATCGGGCTCTTCGCGGCGGGCGGCATCGGCGCGTACGAAAGGATCGGCCACGTCCACGAGCGCGTCACGATCTGGCTGCACCCATGGACGACGCAGAAGGTCTTCTGCCCGTCGACCGGCGGTCTGGCGCTGCGCCAGGACTGCGAGAGCTACCAGCTCGTGAAGTCGCTCTACTCGATCGGCAACGGCGGCTTCGGCGGGGCCGGCCTCGGGAAGGGGACGTTCACAACGACGGACGGCCACGCGCTGATCCCATACGTGAACAGCGACTTCATCTACTCCGCCCTCGCGCAGGAGCTGGGCCTCGCGGGCGTCGCCGCGCTGCTGCTCGTGTTCATGCTGTTCGTCGCGCGCGGGATGAAGATCGCGCTCCAGGCCGACGACGGCTTCTCCAAGCTGCTCGCGGCGGGCCTCACGTTCGGTTTCGCCTTCCAGACGTTCGTGATCGTGGGGGGGGTTCTGCGGATCATCCCGCTGACCGGGATCACGCTACCGTTCGTCTCCTACGGCGGCTCGTCCGTCGTCGCGAACTTCGTCCTCCTCGCCGGGCTGCTGCTCGTCTCCGACCGGGCCAACGCATGAATCGCCAGATCTCCCGGGTCGCCCTGCTCGCGCTGCTCCTGCTCTCCGCGCTGATCGTCGCCACGACGTACTGGCAAGTCTGGGCCGCGCCCGGGCTCGCGGCACGGCAGGACAACGCGATCCAGCGCGTCGCCCAGTTCCGGATCAGGCGCGGCCTGATCTACGCGTCGGACGGGAAGACCGTGCTCGCGGCCAACACCAGGCGCAACGAGGCCGGCCAGACGCTCTACTTCCGCCGCTACCCGACGCACGGCTTCGCGTCGCAGACAGTTGGCTACTCGACGCAGGGCCGCTCCCGAGCCGGGATCGAGCGGCAGGAGAACGCCTACCTGACGGCGTCCAACGCGAACCTCGGCACGATCTGGGACAAGTTCGGCGAGCGGCTGAAAGGCACCACGATCAAGGGGAACAACCTCGTGCTGAACCTGCGCGTGAATGCGCAGAAGCTCGCCGAGACGGCGCTGCGCGGGAAGTGCGGGGCGGCGGTGGTGCTGAACCCGAAGACCGGCGCGATCTACGTGATGGCCTCCTCGCCGAGCTACGACCCGAACCAGATCGAGTCCCCGCACGGCTTCTCGAAGATCCTCCACTCGCCGAGCGCCTGCCCGGGCTCGTCGTCGGCGCTCCTGAACCGCGCGACCCAGGGGCTGTATGCGCCCGGATCGTCATTCAAGACGGTCTCCGCCGCGGCCGCGCTCGACTCGGGCATCTACACGCCGGAGTCCCAGTTCTACGACCCGGGGTACTGCATCGAATACGGCCAGAAGGTGTCGAACGCCGGTGACCCCGAGGCGCCGGAGCGGTTCGGCAAGGTCGACTTCCTCCAGGCCTACCAGCATTCGATCAACGCCGTGTTCTGCGAGATCGGCAAGAGACTCGGCGCAAAGCGGGTGCTCGACAAGGCGAAGGACTTCGGCTTCTACACCAAGCCGCCGATCGAGCTGCCCTCGAACGAGCTCGCCGCGAGCGGGCTTTACGACTTCAGGAAGCACACGCTCTTCGACGACGCGGGCCGCGCCGACCCCGGACGTCTCGCGTTCGGACAGGACAAGCTGCTGACGACGCCGCTCCAGATGGCCCTCGTCGCGGCAGCGGTCGCGAACAACGGGCAGATCATGGAGCCGCACCTCGTGAACCGCATCACCCGCCCGGGCGGGGGGACGGTCGTGAAGGTCCACCCGCACCCGTGGAAGCGGGCCATGAAACCACAGACCGCGGCGGAGCTGAACACGCTGATGCAGGCGGTCGTCCAGGGCGGCACCGGCACCGCAGCGCAGATCGCGGGCGTCAAGGTGGCAGGCAAGACGGGCACCGCCGAAACGGGCCAGAGCCACGTCTACACGGCCTGGTTCATCTTCTTCGCACCCGCCGACAACCCGCAGGTCGCCGGAGCAGTGGTCGTCGAGCACCAGCTGAACGGGTTCGGAGGCGTCGTTTCGGCCCCGATTGCGAAGCAGTTGATGCAGGCGATCCTGCCCGGCGCGTCGAAGGGTTGAGCCGGCTCCGCATGACCACGACAGACACCCTGATCGACCGGACGTTCGACCGGCGCTACGTCATCAAGCGTAAGCTCGGCTCGGGCGGGATGGCGGACGTCTACCTGGCGGAGGACCAAGAGCTCGGCCGCCGTGTCGCTCTGAAGCTGCTCGACGAGCGGCACGCGTCCGACGAGCAGTTCGTGGAGCGCTTCAGGCGCGAGGCGCAGAGCGCGGCCAGCCTCAACCACCCGAACATCGTCTCGATCTTCGACCGTGGCCGGGCCGAGGGCACTTACTACATCGCGATGGAGTACCTCGATGGGCGCACGCTCAAGGAGCTGCTCGTCCGCAACGGCCCAACACCGATTCCGATCGCGATCGACTACGCACGGCAAATCCTCGGCGCACTCTCGTTCGCGCACCGCAACGGGATCATCCACCGCGACATCAAGCCGCACAACATCATCGTGGGCACCGACGGGCGGCTGAAGGTCACGGACTTCGGCATCGCGCGCTCCGGTGCCTCGCAGATGACGGAGGCCGGGTCGATCGTCGGCACCGCGCAGTACCTCTCCCCGGAGCAGGCGCGCGGCGCGCCGGTGGATCCCCGGTCGGATCTCTACTCGCTCGGGATCGTGCTCTACGAGATGCTCACCGGCAAGGTCCCGTTCACCGGCGACACGCCGGTCGAGATCGCGATGAAGCACCTGTCGCAGGTACCGGAGCCGCCGTCGCAGGTCCGCCCGGAGGTGCCGCACGACCTGGACGCGGTCGTGATGCGTGCTCTCGCGAAGGACCCTGAGCAGCGCTACGCATCGTCGGAGGAGATGGACGCCGACCTCGCGCGGGTCGCTCGGGGCGTCGCCGTCTCCCGGGAGACAGAGGACGCAATGACGCAGGTGCTGGCGGGCGCGGGAGTCACGTCCGCGCAGACCATGGTGACGCGGGCGCGGCCGGTCGCAGCCCCGCCGGCGCCGCCGGTCTATCGCTCACCGACCCCGTACTACGACTACGAGGAGCCGCCCCGCGGCCGCTCGATCTGGCCGTGGCTGCTCGCGCTCGGCCTGATCATCGCCGGCGCGATCGGAGGCTGGTTCCTCTACACGAAGATCCAGGATCAGCTGTTAACGAACCGCCCGGTCGCGGTTCCGGACGTCACCCTGCTCCAGAAAGACCTCGCGAAGTTGAAGATCGAGCAGGCCGGCCTGACGCCCCGCCTGCTCACGGCCGCGAGCGACACGGTCCCGCGAGGGCAGATCTCCGCCCAGGATCCGGGTGGCGGCGCGAAGATCGGCAAGGGCTCGACGGTGACCCTGACGGTCTCGACGGGCAAGCCCAGGGTCCTGGTGCCAGACGTGCGCGGGCGCAGCGTCACCGACGCGGTGACGGCGCTCGCGCAAATCGGGCTCAACCCGAAGATCCATCGCGTGTTCTCGAGCCAGCAGCCCGACGTCGTCACCGGGCAGAACCCCGCGCCGGGCGACCAGGTGATCAAGGGGTCGGACGTCCGCATCAACGTCTCGCGTGGGGCGAAGCCCGTTCCGGTGCCGGACGTGACGGGCCAGCCCTTCGCAAACGCCGAGTCGGCGCTGCGCGGTCAGGGCTTCGTCGTGTCGCGCGTCGACACCCAGTCCGATCAGGCTCAGGGGGTGGTCGTCGCCGAGGATCCGCCGCCGGGCACCGAGATCTCGAAGGGCTCGAAGATCACGCTCTCGGTGTCGAAGGGCCCGTCGTCGACGCAGGTGCCGGACGTCACGCATCAGAATCAGGCCTCCGCGGAGGCGCTCCTTTCGGGCGCAGGGCTGACGCCCGCCGTGATCTACCAGCCCGTGACCGACCCGTCGCAGGACGGGATCGTGATCGCGCAGGACCCGACGGGCGGCTCGGAAGGGAAGACGGGCGAGGTCGTGACGATCACGGTCGGTCAGCTCGGAAACGGCACGCCCGGCGGCGACGGCATCCCCCCGCCCACGACGACGACGACCACGACGACGGCGACGACCACGACCCCGTGAGCAGGCGGATCGCCGTCATCCTCGGCGGCCGCTCGAGCGAGAACCCGATCTCGATCGCGTCTGCCGCGAGCGTGATCGA
>JALYLO010000261.1 GCA_030774175.1 Actinomycetota bacterium | reverse complement strand
CTGTTGTGCTCGTCCTGGATGAAGCCGCCGAAGCACATCAGGAAGGCGATCAGCGCCATGTTCGAGTCGAGTTCCTGGGACTGGCCGATCCCGATCGCATGGCCTGCGGCCTTGAGCTTCGGAGCTGCCTTCGCGACGTGATCCCACGTGGCGGGCGACTCGCCGATTCCGTTCCAGAGGTCGTGCCGCCAGATGACCGGGTCGGGCACGTAGTTGTCCGAGACCGCAAAGTACTTCTTCGTCTTCGGGTTGTAGGTGGACGCCTTGCCGAGCGCGCCGTACTTGCCGACCTTCCGCTCGATCTCGTGGATGATCGAGGCGTGATCGATCACCTGGTCCTCGTAGGAGGCCATCGGGTGGAGGTTCATGAACAGGTCGTGACCGCTCTGCGCCGCGACTTCGGCAGCGGCGCGCGTATCGAGCAGCTGGTTGTTGATGTGCTCGACCTTCACCTGGACGTCGTTTCCCTGCCCCCACTGCTTCACCCAGGTGTTGTCGAACCAGTCGTCGTAGGCGGGCACGAAGTGCACCCACTGGATGATCGACAGATCGCCCTTCAACCAGCGGCCCTTGTAGCGCAACGGCCCTGCGAACGAGAACGGGGCGGCCGAGCCCGCCGCGCCGAGCGCGACCGCGCCGGCGCCTGCCTTCTTCAGCAGCTCCCGCCTCGTAACCCGAGGCCCCTCCTGCGTGGGCTCGTCGGTGCTGTGCTTCATCTCCCTACCCCTTTCTCCCGGCTGGCTCTGCGGCCGTTTAGCGGAATGCTCCTCCCGTGAATCCTGCGATGAACCGGTTCAGGAACGCGTTGTAGACGAGTGCCAGCGGAATGCTCGGCAACAAGATCGCCGCCATGATCCCGGGCCAGTTGTAGAGGTCACCGCGAATCAGATCGGTGGGAACGCCGACCGCGAGGGTGCGGTTCGTCGAGCTCGAGATGAACGTGATCGCGTAAACGAACTCGTTCACGACCAGCGAGAACGTGAAGATCACCACCGTGAGGATGCCCGGGATGGAGATCGGCAGCACGATCCGGACAAGTGCGCCGAGCCGTGAGCAGCCGTCGATCAGCGCCGCGTCCTCGAGCTCCTGTGGGATCGACTTGAAGAATCCCATCAACAGCCAGATCGCGAACGGAATCGTGAACGACGGGTAGACGACGATCAGCGCCCACAGCCGGTCCTCGAGGTGCACCGTCGAGATGACGCGCGAAAGCGGCAGGAAGAGCAGCGTCGGCGGGACGAGGTACGTCAGGAAGATCGCAACGCCCAGGGTGCGGCCGACACGCCCCGAGAGCCGGGCGAGTGCGTAGCCCGCTGGGATGGCGACGGCGAGCGTGATCAGCACGACCATCACGCCGACGAAGGACGAGTTGCGCAGCCAGCGCAGGTAGCCGGTGTGATGAAAGAGGTACCCGTAGCTGGCGAGCGTCGGATGGAAGTGCCAGACCTTCGTCGGGTCGTAGACCTGCGCCTCCGGCTTGAAGGACGTGACGGCCATCCAGAAGAACGGAAATGCGAGCACGATCGCGAACGGCACCACCACGCCGTACGAGAACGCCTTGTGACGCCAGCCGCCGGTCACGTGACCTCTGCCCGGCGCGCGAAGACGAGCATGCCGATCGAGACCACGGCGAGCAGGGGGAGCATGAAGAGCGCGATCGCCGCGCCCTCGCCGATGTTTCCGGCATTGATGCCGGTCTGGAACGCATAGGTGGTCAACACCTGCGTCGAGTTGAACGGCCCGCCGTTGGTGAGGATGTACGGGACGATCATGTCCGTTGCGGTGAACACGACGCCGAAGAGAACCGCGACGACGGCGATCGGCAGCTGCAGCGGCAGCGAGACGTACCAGAACTTCTTCAGCCCCGTCGCTCCGTCGATCGCCGCCGCATCGTCGACCTCCTGCGGGATGGACGAGATGCCGGCCAGGAAGATCACCGTGGCGAACGGCAGGATCCGCCACGCCTGCACGGTGATGATCGAGGACATCGCCGCATGTGGCGTGCCGAGCCAGTTCGGCAAGTGGGCCTTGTCGACGAGGTGCAGGTGGACGAGGAACCACGTGAAGATGCTCGCCTGCGGATCGTAGAACCAGAGGAAGCCGATCGCCGTCAAGGCGACCGGCGCGGCCCAGGGCAGCAGGATGAAGAAGCGCAAAGCCCAGCGACCGCGAAAGCTGCGGACGAGTGCGTGCGCGAGCAGGCCGGCGCAGACGATGACGACGGCCTGCGAGATGACGGTGAAGATGACGGTGTGCCAAATCGCGTCGCGGAAGATCTGGTCGTGGAGCGCAGAGCGGTAGTTGCCCAGTCCGATCCACTTGCCGCTCAGCGAGCCGGCGGTCGCGTCGGTGAAACTCAGGTAGACGGCGAGGGCGAGCGGTGCGCCCACGAGCACGCCGATGAAGAGCACCGCAGGCGAGACCAGCAGGGCGGCAAGGAACCCTCGTCGTTCCGCGAGGTACCGCGTCCGGCTCCCCCCAGCAGCCATCCGGCGCGGAATCTATCAACCTGATCGCCCCCGTGCGCAGATCGTCACCGGTTAGTCTCCCTCCCCGATGGCGACGATCGAGCTCGACCACCTGACGAAGGTCTATTCGGACGGGACAGAGGCGCTCCGCGAGCTCGACCTCACGATCGCGGACGGTGAGCTCGTCGTCTTCGTCGGGCCGTCGGGCTGCGGCAAGACGACCGCGCTGCGGATGGTGGCCGGCCTCGAGGACATCACCGACGGCGAGGTCAGGCTCGGAGGCAACGTCGTCAACGACCTACCGCCGAAGGCGCGCGACATCGCGATGATCTTTCAGAACTACGCGCTCTACCCGCACATGAGCGCCTACGACAACATGGCGTTCGGACTGAAGATGCGGGGCCTCGACAGGGGCGAGATCGGTCGCCGTGTCCGGAAGGCAGCGGACATCCTCGGCCTCGACGAGGTGCTCGGCAAGCGCCCGCGCCACCTGTCCGGCGGACAGCGGCAGCGTGTCGCGATGGGCAGGGCGATCGTTCGCGAGCCGCAGGCGTTCCTGATGGACGAACCGCTCTCGAACCTCGATGCGAAGCTGCGCGTCCAGGTGCGCGCCGAGATCGCACGGATCCAGCGCGACCTTGCCGTGACGACGATCTACGTCACCCACGACCAAAGTGAGGCAGTGACCCTCGGCGACCGCGTTTGCGTCCTCAGGGACGGTGTCCTGCAGCAGGCCGACCGTCCGCAGGTCCTCTACGACCAGCCTGCCAACGTGTTCGTCGCCGGCTTCATCGGCTCGCCCGCGATGAATCTCGTCGAGGCGGAGCTGATCCAGCGGCACGAAGGTCTCGCTGCCCGTTTCGGTCCCCACGAGCTCGCCGTGACGTCGGAGTACCTCGCGTCCCGGCCGTCGCTCCGGGCTCATACGGGCCGGCGGATCGTGCTCGGCATCCGCCCGGAGGACATCGAGGAGGGAACGGGGCCGGCCGATGCGCGCCTGACGGTCACGATCGACATTCGCGAGGACATGGGCGCCGAGGTCTACCTGCACTTCGGCATCGACGCACCACCGGTGCGGGCCATGACGCTGAAGCAGATCGCGGGGGAGGAGGCAGCGGAAGCGTCGGAGATCCAGACTCACGACCATGGCGGCACGTGGATCGCCCGCGTCAGTCGAGGCGCGGCCGCGCGTGAGGGTGAGCAGGCCGTTCTCACCGTCGACACCAAGCTCCTGCACTTCTTCGAACTCGAGACGGGCGACGCCATCTAAGAATGGTGGCCCTCGAGGCGATCGGTGCGCGTTTCGTCAGGCGGCGTCGACGCGCTGGATGCCGCGCCGCTGCTCGACCTTGTTCGCGGCGACGTCGACCGCGCGGCTCTCGCGAATCACGGTCACCTTGATCTGGCCCGGGTACTCGAGGTGGTTCTCGATCTCGCGCGCGATCTCGTGCGACAGGAGCACCGCCGCGTCGTCGTCGATCTCGTGCGGCTTGACGATCACCCGAATCTCGCGGCCCGCCTGGAGTGCGTAGACCTTCTCGACACCGGGGTGGTTCGCGGCCAGGAGCTCGAGCGACTCGAGTCGCTTGATGTAGTGCTCGAGGCTCTCGCCGCGTGCACCAGGCCGTGAGGCGGAGATCGCGTCGGCGGCGATCAGCAGCACCGCCTCGACGGTCTGGGGCTGCACTTCGTAGTGGTGCGCCTCGATCGCGTGGCAGACGGCGGCGCTCTCGCCGTAGCGCTTCGCCAGCTGTGTCGAGATGTGCGCGTGCGATCCCTCGACCTCGTGCGTCATCGCCTTGCCGAGGTCGTGGAGCAGGGCAGCGCGCTTCGCGGTCTTCGGCGACGCTTCGACCTCCGACGCCATGATCCCCGCGAGTTGGACGACCTCGAGGGTGTGCTTGAGGACGTTCTGGCCGTAGCTCGTCCGATAGCGGAGCCGCCCGAGGATCATCACGAGCTCTTCGTTGAAGTCACCGCAGTTCGCCTCGAAGACGGCCTGCTCCCCGGCCTGCCTGATGTGCTCGTCGAGCTCCGACTTCGAGAGGTAATACATCTCCTCGATCCGTGTGGGATGGATCCGGCCGTCCTCGATCAGCTTCA
>JALYLO010000260.1 GCA_030774175.1 Actinomycetota bacterium | reverse complement strand
AGGCTCTCGACCTGCCGGAGCCGGTGCTGCCGTGGCACACTCGCCGGCTCCCGCTTGCGGAACTCGCCGCACAGCTCGCGGTTGCCGCCGGCTTCTGCGCGAAGATTGCTCTCGACCTCGCGCTGCTAGCACAGACGGAGGTGGCCGAGATTCGCCTGCCGGCGAACGGCAAGTCGTCGACGATGCCGCACAAGCGAAACCCTGTGGGCCCCGTGCTCACGCGCGCGTGCGCGGAACACGTTCGTGCAGCGGCCGGCGTCCTTCTCAACCTGGAGCACGAGCACGAGCGCGCGGCCGGCGCCTGGCACGCGGAGTGGAAGGCGCTCTCGGATGCGCTCGCCTACACGGGTGGCGCGGCGGAGGCTTTGCGTGCCACGCTCGAAGGCCTCGAGGTTGACGAGGAGCGCATGGGAGCGAACCTGAGCGCTGAGACGCTGTCGGAGGCGGAACGCTTCGCTCCGGACGTGCGTAAGCCCGAGGACTACCTCCGCTCGGCCGACGCGCTGATCGACCGCGCACTCGACTTTCACCGGGATTCGTCGCGCTGAGCACCGTCGTTCTCTCCGGCTCCCTCGGCGCGACTACGCAGATGTGGGACGCGCAGGACGACGCATTGCGCGACTTCGACGTCGTTCGCCTCGAGCACCCCGGTCACCGCGACGAGCCGATGATCGAGCTGCACGACGTCGGCGATCTTGCGCGCCGAGTGTTGGCCACCGTGCAGAGCGAGCGCTTCTCGTTTGTCGGGCTCTCTCTGGGTGGCGCCGTCGGCATGCAACTCGCGCTCGACGCGCCGGAACGGCTCGACCGGCTGGTGCTCGCGTGCACGTCGGCCCGCTTCGGCGATTCGAAGGGGTGGGACGAGCGCATCGAGCTCGCCCGTACGAAAGGCATGGAGGGGATCGCCGGCGCGGTCCTGCCGCGCTGGTTCACGCCGGCGTTCGACGACGTGCAACGCTTCCGCACGATGCTGGTCGCGACGCCACCCGAAATCTACGTGCGCTACTGCGAGATCCTGCGCGACTTCGACCTGCGCGGTGCGCTCGGCCCAATCGAAGCGCCGACGCTCGCGATCGCGGGCGCCGAGGACCCGACCTCGCCGCCGGAGCAGCTCGAGTCTCTGGCGGCGGAGATCCCACGCGCGAGCGTCGTGGTGATTCACCGTGCCGCGCACCTCGCGAACGTCGAAAGAGCCGATGACTTCAACCGGGCGTTGCTGGAGCACCTGGGGGCATGACCGACGACGCGTACGAGCGCGGCATGCGCATCCGCCGGGAAGTGCTCGGCGACGAGCACGTCGACCGCGCCTTGAAGGGCACGACCGAGCAGACCGCCGACTTCCAGGACTTCATCACGCGCTACGCGTGGGGCGAGATCTGGGCGCGGCCGGGTCTCAACCGGCGGATGCGGAGCTGCATCACGCTGACGGCGCTCGTCGCGCTAGGCCGCTTCGACGAGCTCGCGCTGCACATCCGTGGTGCGCGGCGCAACGGGCTCTCCGCCGACGAGATCGGCGAGGTCTTGCTGCAGACCGCCGTCTACTGCGGCGTTCCTGCTGCGAACAGCGCGTACCAGGTCCTCCAGCGCGTGCTCGACGAAGACGGCGAATGACGTGAGGACGCAGGTGGGCATCGTCGGCGCCGGGCCGGCGGGGCTGACGCTCGCGCGCCTCCTCGAGGTCGCCGGGATTGAGAGCGTCGTCCTGGAGGACCGGAGCCGGGACTACGTCGAGCACCGAATCCGAGCCGGCGTGCTCGAGCAGGGCACCGTGGAGCTGTTGCGCGAGGCCGGCGTGGGCGAGCGGATGGACCGCGAAGGCATCGTCCACCACGGGATCAATCTGCAGTTCGACGGCGAGCGGCACTACGTGCCCTTGACCGAGCTGAGCGGAGGGCGCTCGATCGTCATCTACGGCCAGACCGAGGTGGTGAAGGATCTCGTGGCTGCACGGCTCGCGAGCGGCCTGCCTCTGCTGTTCGACGTCGATGATGTCAGCGTCCACGAGGTCGACAGCGAGCGACCGCGCATCCGCTTCACGCACGAGGGACTCGCGCACGAGCTCGAGTGCGACGTCGTCGCGGGTTGCGACGGCTTTCACGGCGTCTGCCGCCCGAGCATTCCCGCAGGCGTCCTGAGCACGTTCGAGCGCGAGTATGCGTTCGGCTGGCTGGGGATCCTCGCGTCGGTTGCGCCGTCGATCTACGAGCTCGTCTACGCGCATCACGAGCGCGGCTTCGCGCTGCTGAGCCTTCGCTCCCCCCGGCTGTCGCGCTACTACCTGCAGTGCCGGCCCGACGAGAGCCTCGACGAGTGGGCGGACGAGCGGATCTGGGAGGAGCTGCAGACCCGTACCGCCGTCGACGGATGGGCGCTGAACGAGGGCCCGATCCTCGAGAAGGGCGTGACGGGTATGCGGAGCTTTGTCGCGGAGCCGATGCAGTACGGACGTCTCTACCTCGCCGGCGATGCGGCGCACATCGTCCCCCCGACAGGCGCGAAAGGCCTCAACCTCGCGATCAACGACGTCCGCCTCCTCGCTGAAGCACTGATCGACTGGTACGGCACCGGAAGCGCAGCGGCGCTCGACGGCTATTCCGCAGCGTGTCTGCAGCGCGTGTGGCGCGCCGAGCATTTTTCGTGGTGGATGACGTCGATGCTGCACAAGCTCGACGGGGACGACCCGTTCGACCTGAAGCTCCAGCTCTCACAGCTCCGCTACGTGACCACGTCCGAGGCCGCCGCGCGTTCGCTCGCCGAGAACTACGTCGGGCTGACAACGCTCTGAAACGAGGCATTCGTCAGCCGATGAGCCGCAACAGCGCCTGGAAGCTTCTCGGACTGACACCGTGCCGATGCCGGAACCGCTCGGCCTCCGACTCGTCGGGGCGTTCCGGAAGCTTCCGCGGCCGGCACGGATCGGCAATCCGGACGGCGGACGGCCGGCGGCGCGGCGTGGTGATCGACGATCGCCTGGGCGCCTACAACTGCGATGCCCGCCGCGATCATCGCGAGCCCCCAGGCGAGACGTCCCGTGTCGAGGATGAGGATCAGCGCCGCGAGCACCGCG
>JALYLO010000259.1 GCA_030774175.1 Actinomycetota bacterium | reverse complement strand
AGTCGACGCGCGCCACCTCGAACCAGACGAGGTAGTTCGCGTTGTGGGCGATCCCTTGCGCGTCGGTCTCCGCAAAGCGCACCCTGACCTCGGTCGAGAAGCTGAAGCCTTCCACCGTTAGTGCACGGAGTCGAGTTGAAACCGGTCGAAATGAAACCGGTCGAGTTGAAACAGGCTCATGGATCCCGCGGACGATACTGTCGCCATGAGCGGCGCGGCTCTCGCAGAACTGATCCGGACGAATCAGCCGTGCGGGGCCGGCGCGAGCACCGAGAGCGGTCTCCCCGACTTCCGGAGCGCATCGGGGATCTGGGCGCAGTACGACCCGTACGAGGTTGCGTCCATCGAAGGATTCCACCGCGACCCGGCGCGCGTCTGGGAGTTCTACGCGCGCCGCCTCGGCGTTCTCGACGAAGCACAGCCGAACGCGGCACACCATGCCCTCGCGGAGCTCGAGCGCGCGGGCTGGATCGACGCTGTGGTTACGCAGAACGTCGATCGGCTGCACGAGCGCGCCGGTTCGCAGGAGGTGATCGAGGTGCACGGGTCGCTGCGCACGGCGAGCTGTCTCGCGTGCGGCGCACGCGAGGCGATGGAGCTGGTGGCCGCCCGGCTCCCGATGCCGCGTTGTGGTTTCTGCGCAGCGATCCTGAAGCCCGACGTCGTCATGTTCGGGGAGCAGCTGCCGGCCGGCGCCATCGACCGTGCGACGGAGCTCGCGGAGCGCGCCGCCCTGATTCTCGTCGTGGGCTCGTCGCTCGAGGTGTGGCCCGTCGCCGGGTTGCCGGATGCGACGCTGGCGCACGGCGGCAAGCTTGCGATTCTCAACCGCGAGGCGACCAGCTACGACGCACGCGCGAACCTCGTCGTCCGTGCCTCCGCGGGGGAGGTGCTCGAGTGCGTGACGTCGACGTTGTCGTCGTAGGGAGCGGCTTCGGCGGCGCTGTCGCGGCGTTGCGGTTGACCGAGAAGGGTTACCGGGTGGCGGTGCTCGAGGAAGGGCGGCGCTTCGAGCCTCGCGAGCTACCCAAGACGAGCTGGCGAATCCGTGACTACCTCTGGGCCCCGGCGCTCGGGTGCCGCGGCATCCAGCGGATCACACCGCTCCGCGACGTGCTCGTGCTCTCCGGTGCCGGCGTCGGCGGCGGCTCGCTGGTCTACGCGAACACGCTCTACGAGCCGGAGCCCGAGGCCTGGCGCGACGATGCGTGGGCCGCAGAGCTTGCGCCCTGGTTCGAACAGGCGAGGCGGATGCTCGGGGTCACCCGCTTCCCCGGGGACACGCCCGCGGACGAGGTGATGCGCGGCATCGCCAGTCGCCTCGGTGTGGACGAGTCGTTCGAGCACACCCCGGTCGGCGTCTGGTTCGGTGGGGACGACGTTGATCCGTACTTCGGCGGCGCCGGGCCTCTACGGAACGGCTGCGACCTGCGGGGCGCCTGCATGACCGGGTGCCGCCGCGGCGCGAAGAACACGCTCGACCGCAACTACCTCTGGCTCGCGGAGCGCGGCGGGGCGGATATCCACGCCGACACGCGCGTTCTCCGCCTCGTCTCCGAAGGCCATGTTCCGGGGCCAGTCCCCAGGACATGGCTCGTCGAGACGAGTCGTGGCCCGTTTCGGGCGCGCGAGGTCGTGCTCGCCGCCGGCGTGCTCGGGACGCTCGGCATCCTCTTCCGGTCGGGGCTCGGTGGTGAGCACGTCGGCGAGAAGGTGCGGACGAACAGCGAGGTGATCGTCGGCGCGTCCGCCCGTGACGCGCGCGTCGACTACTCGCGCGGTGTCGCGATCACCTCGATGATCCGGGCCGACGAGCACACGCACATCCAGCCGGTTCGCTACGGGCGGGGCTCGAACCTGATGGGGCTGCTCGGGACGATCCTCGTCGACGAAGCGGGCCTGGCCCGCTGGCTCGCCGCCGCGGTCCGGCATCCCGTCGCCTTCGCGCGCAGCCTCTGGCTGCGCCGCTGGTCGGAGCGCACGGTGATCCTGCTCGTCATGCAGACGCGCGAAAACGCGCTGCGCGTCCGACCGACGAGGCGCGGAGGCCTGACGACGCAGGACTCGAACGCGCCGAGCACGATCCCGGTCGCGAACCAGGCGGCGCGGATCGCCGCGGAGCTGATCGGCGGTGAGCCCGGCAGCTCGATCAACGAGGTCGTGCTCGGCACGCCGACGACGGCCCACATCCTCGGAGGTGCCTCCGTCGATGCCGTCGTCGACCGGTACCACCGGGTGCTCTCGGCGCCGGGCCTGCACGTCCTCGACGGATCCGCCGTGAACGCCAATCTCGGAGTCAATCCGGCTCTCTCGATCGCGGCGCAGGCGGAGCGGGCCTGCTCGATGTGGCCCAATGCAGGCGACGACGATCCACGGCCCTCGCTCGGGGCTCCGTACGAGCTGGTCGAGCGGGTAACGCCGAGACGACCGGCGGTGCCGGTTGGGGCACCAGCAGCGCTACGGCCCTAGGCAGCGGCCCGCTTGACCGGCTTCTCGGCGAGGACACGGCTGCAGTCGGTACAGACCTGCTGCTCGATCTCGTACGGGATGCCGGCACGCTGCAGCAGCACGTGAACACGCTTGGCAACGTGCTCGTGGATCTGGGTGGGGTGTTGTGCTTTCATCTCGCCTCAGCGTAATCGGCTGCGCGACCGTCGAATCGACCGAAAGGGTGAACATGCTGCAAACACCCTGTGAACGGTTAGACGACCTCTGCGAGCGAAAGTTGGACGTGCTCCTCGAGGCCGGACACCCCGACGCCGACCAGGCGCAGCGGGCCGGGCCGGTCGCGCAGCGCCCGGTCGAGCAGCGAGCACGCGAGCTCGCCGATCCGCCCCGCGTCGTCCGTGCCGACCGTGAGTGAGGTCGAGCGGGTGCGGATCGAGAAGTCGGGATAGCGCACCTTGGTCGTCACCGTGCGGGCCACCTGCGCCCTCCCGTGCAGGTGCTCGCCCAGCTTCTCCGCCATCCGGCGCAGCTCCTCGTGCAGGCGCTCCGGGTCGCCGACGTCACGCTCGAACGTCTCCTCCTGCGAGATGGAGATGCGCTCGCTGGAGACCTCGAGCGGGCGCGGGTCGATGCCGCGGGCCCGGTCGCGCAGCTCGCGGCCGACCTTGCCGCGCAGCAGCACCCGCAGGTCGTCGTCGGTGAGCGCCGCGAGCGCGCCGATCGTCGTCACGCCCGCGGCCGCGAACCGCTCCTCCGCCCGCGGGCCGACCCCGGGCAGGAGCCTGATCGGGAACGGGGCGAGGAATGCCGCCTCGCGACCGGGTCGCACGGCCGTCAGACCGGCCGGCTTGCGCCGGTCGGAGGCCACCTTCGCGACCACCTTCGACGTCGCCACGCCGAGTGAGCACGTGAGACGCGTCCGCGCCCGGACGACGGCCTGGACTGCCTCCGCGAGTGCACGCGCGTCGTCGAAGGCGGGGGCGACCTCTCCGAGCGCGAGGTAGCCCTCGTCGATCCCGGTCTGCTCGACCGTGGGCACGATCTCGCGGATCGTCGCCCACACCTCGCGCGAGTAGTCCCTGTAGAGGGCGTGGCGCGGGCGCACGAACACCGCCCGCGGGCAGCGCCGCAGCGCCTCGGCGCAGGACATCGCCGAGTGGATGCCGAACGTCCGCGCGACGTAGTTGGAGGTCGCGACGACGCCTCGCCCGTGCGGGTCGCCGCCGACGACGAGAGGCTTGCTGCGCAGCGCGGGATCCTCCAGCTCCTCGACGGCGGCGAAGAAGGCGTCCAGGTCGAGATGGGCGACGATCACAGCCACCAAGGGTACGGCCGCGACCGGCGAGGGCCTGGAGGATTCAGGCCCTCGGCTGCCACCAGGCGGGATAATCGTTCTCGTGAGCCGCGTCATGACCGTGCTTGTTCTCGTCGCGCTCGTCGCTGGCGCCAGTGCGTGGCGGCTCGCGGACGTGAAGCCCGATCCGAACGTGCAGGCGGTCGCAGACGGCTGCCAGCGCGACACCACGAAGATCTACACCGGCTTCGCACCCAACTGGGTCTACGTCAACGACAAGGACTTCCCCGCCGGCGGCCCGACTCCGGCGATTCAGTCGATGAGCGGTGTGGTGCACGGCGCGAGCGGCCTGCTCGCCTCGCGCATTGCGAGCTCCGACGACCCGATCACGCACCGCTCTCTTGACACGAACATCGACGTCACCGTCGACCCGCAGTACGCATTCCTGACCGGGACCTCGCGTGATTCGACGCCGGAACAGGGGACGGTTCATCTGGAGCGTGAAAGCGGCAGCTACCCGAGGTGGGCGCGGCCCCAGCCGGGCGACCGCATGCAGGTGGCCGGGTCGTGGGTCTGGGACTGCGATCACTACCAGGGCAGGGGCGAGAAGACGGAGTTTCATCCGTTCCGCGTCGCGTGGGTCCAGCGCCACCCCGAGCAGCCGTCTCCGACGAGTGCTCGCGGCGAGGCCGAAGGCGACCTGTATATGTCGACGGACGCGACACCCGCCGGCAAGGCCGCCGAGTGCGCGCAGGAGACGAAGGGCTCGGACCAGTTCAAGCCGTGCCTGCAGGCCGGGTCGGAGTGGCTGAGCATCAACGGCTCGTACGAGTTCGACGTCTGCGCACCGCAGCCACGGCCGAAGGGCGCCACCTTCACCTTCCGCATCATCGACCGGGGCAGCGTCAATGCACCCAAGGTGCCGGTCTACCCGGGGAACCTCGGCTGCGCGACCCTCCGCTTCGCCCTGAACGCGCCGCCCGGCAAGCGTGTCGTCGTCGCCAAACAGGTGTACGTCGGTTGGACGAAGCCCCCTGCCGTCGAGCACCTGCGATTGCACTTCGACAAGCTCCTCGTTCTCCGCGCCATGGATCCCAGTTGCGCGCCCGACCAGCCGGCATGTCCCTCTGCGAACGAGTCGACGCTGCTCGGGCAGATCGCCACCGCGCCCGGGGAGTGGCAGCTGACGTGGAGCGTGGATGGGATCTGGGGGGACTGGCCCGGCACGATGCTCGCGAAGGACGGTTCGACGTTCGCAGGCCGGCAGTCGGTCGACTTCTTCGTCGGCAAGGGGCAGCCCTGGACGTTCGTAACGATCGCGCGCGAGTGCGACTTCGGCGCGCTACCGAGCTTCGGCGCCACGGGGCACCCGATGGTCCCGTGCCCGCGCACGAACGAGGTCGGGAACTCGCGCGGGGACGACTACCCTGGCTCGATCGCCCTCGCCTTCCGGTCGCCGGAGGCGAGCCTCGGCCGGCATGTCACAAACGCGCCCACGAAAGGTTCGACCTGTCCGCCGTCGAATGTCCACGGCTGTTACCAGCTCACATACACGGTTAGCCGCCTGAGCTGACCGGCGAAAGGAAGGCCATGACACGCAATCCACTCGATCGTCTCGCGTCCCTCGGCGAGGAAGTGCTCGGCAAGGCGTCCCAGAACCCGACCGCGGCACGCGTTCTCCAGGGCGCGATGCAGCTGAAGGACCGAGTCGACGACCTGTCGAAGCGGGTTCGCGGTCTCGAGGCGATGGAGAAGCGGCTGGCGCAGCTCGAGAAGCGCCTGGCGAAGCTGGAGTACGCCGCGAAGAAGAAGCCGCCGCCTGCGCGCAAGACCACCGCACCGAAGAAGCCATAGCT
>JALYLO010000258.1 GCA_030774175.1 Actinomycetota bacterium | reverse complement strand
GTTCCGTCCCTGCGGCGACCCGCGACGACACCCGGCGCGCGATTGCGGCGGCCAACGCGGCCGCGCGCGAGTGGGCGGGCCGCTCGGCTTTCGAGCGCGCGGCGGCAATGGAGCGGGTCGCAGGGATCATCGAGGAGCGCCGTGATGACCTTGCGCACACGCTCACGCTCGACCAGGGCAAGCCCCTGCGCGCCGAGTCCTACGGCGAGGTAGATGAGCTCATCGAGTACTGGCGAATGGCCGCAGGCGATGGGCGGCGGCTCGAAGGTCTCATGCCGCCTTCGGTGGACGCGTCGAAGCGAGTGCTTGCCTACCGTGTCCCGCGCGGAGTCGTCGGTGTGATCACGCCGTGGAACTGGCCGTACACGATGGCTGCGGAGGTAGTTGCTCCGGCACTCGCCTCGGGAAACACCGTCGTCTGGGGGCCGGCGACCTCGACGTCGGTGTGCTCCGTCAAGCTGGCCGAGTGTGTCGTCGACGCCGAGCTCCCCGCCGGCGTCTTCAACCTGGTAACCGGCCCCGGCGCGGTCGTCGGAGACGAGATTGCAGCAAGCGCAGGCACGCACGCAATCGGCTTCGTCGGCTCGGTCGCCACGGGGTACCGCGTCGCCGAGCGCGCCGCCGGCAAGGCACTTCTGCTCGAGATGGGCGGGAACGGGCCCCTGGTCGTCCTCGAGGACGCGGACCTGGACGCCGCCGTCGAGGCGACGCTCGCGGCTGCGTTCCTTTGCGCCGGGCAGAGCTGCACGGCCGGCGAGCGCTTCCTCGTGCACGAGGACGTCCATGACGAGTACCTCGACAAGCTGACGGCCGCGGTCTCGAGAACGATCCGGCTGGGCGACCCTTTTGCAGACGAGACGACGATGGGCCCTCTGAACAACGAGGGCACCGCCGCCAAGATGGACAGTCACATCGGGGACGCTGTCGAGCGCGGCGCGGTGCTCGTCGCCGGCGGGGCCCGCGCGCGCGAATTTCCCACGGACCTGTACTACGAGGCGACCGTCCTCGACCGTGTGAACGACGAGATGGAGGTGGCCAAAGACGAGACGTTCGGGCCTATCGTCCCGATCTCGACGATCCGGAGCGAAGACGAGGCGCTGGCGATCATCGACTCGTCCCCGTACGGGCTCCTGGCCGCCGTGTTCACGCGGGACCTCGGCCGCGGTCTGCGGTTCGCCGAGGCAGCGCGGGCCGGTTGGGTGAACATCAACGAGTCGACGAACTACTGGGAGAGCCATCTCCCGTTCGGAGGGCGGGCGGGATCGCAGAGCGGGATCGGCCGCGTGGGCGGGCGGTTCTCGATGGAGACGTTCACCGAGCTGAAGACCGTCGTCGTGAATCTGGGCTAATAGAGGAGGCAGCTGCAGTGGCGAAGATCGTCGAGCACCCTGAGGTCTTGCTGTACACGCGGGTCCGGAAGTCGCCGTACTTCTACGCGTCGCGCCGCCACGGCGTGCACATGTACAGCTTCTACAACCACATGTACCACCCTCGTCACTACGGCGACCCGGTGGCGGAGTACTGGGAGCTTCTGAACGGCGTGACGCTCTGGGACGTCGGCGTCGAGCGCCAGGTGGAGATCACGGGCCCCGATGCGTTCACGCTGGCGAACATGCTCGTCCCGCGCGACCTGAACAAGTGTGCGGTCGGACAGTGCAAGTACGTGTTCATCACCGCCCCGGACGGCGGCATCATCAACGACCCCATCTTGCTGCGGCTGGACGAGAATCACTTCTGGATCTCCGTCGCCGACAGTGACGTGCTCTTGTGGGCGATGGGCGTCGCCTACAACTCCGGCCTCGACGTGAAGATCGGTGAGCCGGACGTCGGCCCGATGCAGATCCAGGGACCGAAGTCGAGGGACGTTCTCGTCGATCTGCTCGGCGACAGCGTGCTCGAGATCCCGTACTACTTCTGCCACGACTACGAGCTCGAGGGTATGAGCGTGATGGTGTCGCGCACCGGCTACACGTCGGAGATCGGGTTCGAGATCTACTGCCGCGATGCGAGCCACAACGCTGTGAAGCTCTGGGACCTGGTGCTCGAGGCGGGCAAGCCGCACGGCCTTGCCGTGATCGGGCCCTGCCACATCCGCCGCATCGAGGGCGGCATCCTCGCGTACGGCGCGGACATGTGGCTGGACACGAACCCCTACGAGGTGGACCTGGGCTACGAGTGGATGGTCGACCTC
>JALYLO010000257.1 GCA_030774175.1 Actinomycetota bacterium | reverse complement strand
ACATGCGCCTGCCGCTTCACTCGCTGAAGGTCGGTTCGTACGGCACCCACAACGCGCTCGGCCTGGCGAAGCACAAGCGCGCGCGCTTCCTGCTCGCGTCGACGAGCGAGGTCTACGGCGATCCGCTGCAGAGCCCGCAGCCGGAGACCTACTGGGGCAACGTCAATCCTGTGGGTCCGCGCGGCGTGTACGACGAGGCGAAGCGCTACGCCGAGGCGCTGACGATGGCGTATCACCACCAGCAGGGCGTCGACACGTCGATCGCGAGGATCTTCAACACGTATGGACCGAAGATGCGTCGAAACGACGGGCGTGCGTCGGTGACGTTTATTCAGCAGGCGATGGAGGGTAAGCCGCTCACCGTGTTCGGCGACGGTTCTCAGACGCGCAGCCTCTGCTACGTGGACGACACGATCCGGGGACTCGTGGTGCTTGCGGAGTCGGGAGAGCACCTTCCGGTGAACATCGGGAACCCGGATCACGAGGTGACCATGCTCGAGCTCGCGCAAACGGTGATCCGCGTCACGGGCTCGACGAGCGAGATCACATTCGAGGCTTCGCCGTACGACTTGACGAACGACCCGCAGGTGCGCCGGCCGGACATCACGCGGGCCCGCGAGGTACTCGGCTGGCAACCCGAAATCGACCTGGAGGAGGGCCTGCGGCGCTGGCTGGCGTCGTTTGGGCGACAACCGACGCGTGTCTAAGAGATTTCTAGGGGTCTTTGCGGCCGCCTGCGCGGCCGTCGCGCTCGCCGTGCCGGCGGCTTCGGCGAAGCCACACATGCTCGTCGGACTGCTCGACGAGTCGAACGGTCTCTACGGCAACCCCGACGTCGTTTTCCCGGTCTTCGAGCAGCTTCGCGTGCAGGTTCTGCGCGTCGATCTCTACTGGGGCGGCACGTCGTTCGCCGTCGCCAAGCGTCGGCCGACGGATGCCACGGATCCCGCCGATCCGGCGTACGACTGGTCGCTCTACGACCGTGCCGCGCAGTTCGCCGCGCAGAGCAACATCCAGCTCCTGTTCTCGGTCTGGGGCACGCCTCGGTGGGCGAACGGCGGCAGGGCCCCACGCTACGCACCGAAGAACTTCACCGACCTGCAGGAGTTCGCGTACGCGGCAGCGCAGCACTTCAGCGGGACGTCGTTGGACGCAGGCAACAACAACGTCCCGGCGGTGCACCTGTGGACCGCATGGAACGAGCCGAACCAGCCCTTCCAGCTCGCGCCGCAGTACAAGCGCGTCAAGGGGAAGTGGGTCATGCAGAGCGCGATCGACTACGCGAAGATCTGCAAGGCCGTCTACACCGGCGTCCATTTGACGATGCTGTCCGGCGAGAAGGTCGGTTGCGGCGTCACCGCGCCGCGGGGCAACGACAATCCCGGCGGTCTCCGAGCGGTCCCGACTCCGCTGTCGTTCATGGCCGCCGTGAAGAAGGCGGGCCTGAAGACGTTCGATGCGTGGGCGCACAACCCGTACGCAGGGACTCCGAAAGAGACGCCGACGACGAAGCCTCACTCGAAAGGGGCCGTCACGCTCGGGAACCTCGACGTGTTGATCAAGCAGCTCACGCAGCTATGGGGCAAGAAGCGCGTGTGGCTGACCGAGTACGGCTACCAGACGAATCCGCCCGACAAGACATTCGGCGTCTCGTGGTCGACGCAGGCGCAATGGATGAAGCAGGCGTTCGCGATCGGGCGAAAGAACCCGCGCGTCGACATGATGATCTGGTTCCTGCTGAAGGACGAGCCGAAGCTCTCGGGCTGGCAGTCAGGCGTGATGACGGCAAGCGGCAAGAAGAAGCCTGCCTTCACCACGTTTATGTATCTCCCGCACTAAGCCTCGAAGCGCGCCAGGCTTCTCCTGCGAGAAGGGGCGCGAGCGCGGCGGCGCCGATCACGAGGGATGCGACCGTGCGGTACGCCGCCCACTTCAGCGTCAGCTCGACCGGTACGACCGAGATCCAGAACACGAGCACGATGCCTCCGAAGGAGAGCAGCGCCCACGCCGCGGCGAAGCCCGCGAGGCGCCAGCGGCGTGCGAACAGCGCACCGGTGAAGGCGATCAGCGCCAGCGGCACGAGCAACGCCCAGCCGTTCGACCAGACCTGGTGCCAGACTCCTGTGATCGCCGGGCTCACCCGGTCGGAGTGGTCGGAGAGGTAAGCCGGGCTCACGGCGTCGCCGAAGCTGTACTCGGGATTCTTCAGGTGATGAACCGCGACGAAGATCCGCCACGGGAGGAGGATCAGCGCCACTGCTGCGGCCGTGAGCA
>JALYLO010000256.1 GCA_030774175.1 Actinomycetota bacterium | reverse complement strand
CGACCGGAAGCTGTTCGAGTACGACGCGTTCATCTATCCGGTCGAAGACCTTCCGCTCGTCCGCGCACGGATGGCGCAGCGCAAGCGCGCCAACACACTCGCGCGCGATCTCTGGGTTCGCGACTTCCTGAAGACGAACGCCCGTTTTCGACGCCACGTGCTTCGTGAGCTCGAACGGAATGGGCCGCTGCTCTCGCGCGCGCTGCAGCACGACCTGATGCCCGAGGGCGAGGGTCACCGCTGGTGGGGCAACCGCCAGGTGCGCTTGATGCTCGACATCCTCGCCGTGCGCGGCGACATCGCCGTCGCGGGACGGGTCGGCAAACAGCGGCTGTGGGATCTCGGGGAGCGCGTCTTCCCGCCGAGCGAGACGCTCCCGTGGCGAGAAGCTGAGCGAGAGCTCGAGCACCGACGGCAACGATCGTTAGGCGTCTGGCGGGAGAAGGGGGTGTGGAAGACGCACCCGGACATTCCCGACGACCCGGTGCCTGATCGCGTCACGGTCCTCTCCCCCTTCGACCGGCTCGTCCAAAACCGCGACCGCGCCGAGGCGTTATTCGGCTTCCACTACCGGCTCGAGATGTACGTACCGAAGGCGAAGCGCGAGTACGGCTACTACGTGCTGCCGCTGCTCGTCGGAGACGCCATCGTCGGCCGTGTCGAGCCGCGCTTCAACCGGAAGACCGGTGAGCTCGAGCTGCTCGGCGCGTGGGGCGATACGTCGCGGCTGGACGAGGCGCTCGCAGAGCTCGCGCAGTTCCTCGGCGCCGATACGATCAGTCGCTGATGGACTTCGAGACGCGCGCCATCCACGACGGGCAGGAACCGGACCCCACGACAGGCGCGATCACGGTGCCGATCTACGCGACCTCCACCTACGTTCAGGAAGAGGTCGGCAAGAACAAGGGCTACGAGTACTCACGTTCCGGGAACCCCACGCGCAGCGCCCTCCAGGCATGCCTCGCTTCTCTCGAGGGGGCGGAGCACGGAATCGCGTTCGCGTCGGGCCTCGGGGCAACGACGACCCTCATGCACCTGATCAATCCCGGGGAGCGAGTCGTGCTGATCGCCGATGTCTACGGCGGCGTGTTCCGGCTGACGTCCCAGGTGTACGAGCCGAAGGGCTACGTCTTCGAGTACGTGACGGCCGAGGACTTCACGAACCTCGCCGCCCACCTCGACGACCGCACGCGGATGGTGTGGATCGAGACGCCGTCAAACCCGCTGCTGAACGTCGTCGACATCCGCGCCGCCGCGGAGGCAACGCACGCCGCGGGCGCCATCCTCGCCGTCGACAACACGTTCGCGTCCCCGTACCTGCAGAGCCCGCTCGAACTGGGCGCAGACGTCGTCGTCCACTCGACGACGAAGTACCTCGGCGGCCATTCCGACGTGATCGGCGGATTCGTCGCGACAAACGATCCCACGATCGCCGAGCGTCTCTTCTTCCTGCAGAAGTCGCTCGGCGCCGTCCCGGGACCGTTCGACGCGTGGCTCGTCCTCCGCGGCGTCAAGACGCTCGCAGTGCGTATGCGCCAGCATTGCGAGAACGCTCGAGCCGTGGCCGCGTTCCTCGAGCAGCACGATGCCGTGGAGCGTGTGTACTACCCCGGGTTGCCGTCGCATCCCGGTCACGAGATCGCTCGTCAGCAGATGCGCGACTTCGGCGGGATGGTCTCGTTCCTCGCCGGCTCGGAGAAGGACGCGCTCGCCCTCGTGGCGCGCACCAAGATCTGGAAACTTGCGGAATCGCTCGGCGGCGTCGAGTCGATGATCGAGGTGCCGGCGCGCATGACACACGCCTCGACGGCCGACGCGCCGTTCGCACCGCCGAAGGACCTCGTGCGACTGTCGGTCGGGATCGAATCGGTCGACGACCTCGTCGCCGACCTCCAGCAGGCGCTCGTGCCGGCAGCCGCGCACGCGTAGAAGACGTGCGGCTCGGCGCCGTCGTCTTCATTGCCGGCGCCGCCACGCTTGCGGTCGAGATCTGCGCCTCCCGGCTGCTCGCGCCCTTCTTCGGCAGCTCGACGATCGTCTGGGCGAACGTGATCGGGTTGATCCTTGTCTACCTCTCCGTCGGCTACTGGTTCGGCGGTCGGATCGCCGATCGGCGCCCGCACCGACGACTGCTGGGCCGGATCCTGCTCGTCGCCGCAGTGGCAATCGCCGTGATCCCGTTCGTCGCCCGGC
>JALYLO010000255.1 GCA_030774175.1 Actinomycetota bacterium | reverse complement strand
GTCTGACACCGGCTTCGCTGCAGGCGGGATCGTGCCGACACCCCGCAAGGTGTCAGACACCTTGTCGAACTGCGGCGCGAGTGGTGGCTGGCTCGCGGGTGTCAGACACCCACTCCCGCCTGGGGCGATGCACGGGTGGCGGGCGGGGCGACGAGGTGTCTGGTCAGACACCAACAACCACGTAGCGGCGGAG
Organism: Actinomycetota bacterium; assembly: GCA_030774175.1. The sequence goes on along the minus strand of JALYLO010000255.1, from coordinate 5,311 downwards.
CCAGGTGTCTGACGCCGGCTCCGCTGCAGGCGGGATCGTGCCGACACCCCGCAAGGTGTCAGACACCTTGTCGAACTGCGGCGCGAGTGGTGGCTGGCACGCGGGTGTCAGACACCAACGAACAACCAAGTAGCGGCGGGTGAGCTCGAACCACCGGCCGGGTGTCTGACACCGGCTTCGCTGCAGGCGGGATCGTGGGATCGTGCCGACACCCCGCAAGGTGTCAGACACCTTGTCGAACTGCGGCGCGAGTGGTGGCTGGCACGCGGGTGTCAGACACCACCCGCCCGCCTGGGGCGCGCAGGAATCGCCGTGCTGCGACCGAACCCGGTCCGTTGTGAGCACCATCGCGGCAGCGCTTCCCGAGCTGAGCTGGAACGAGGAGGCGCTCCGCCTCGGGCTCGCCGCGCTGCTCGGCGGGATCATCGGGATCGAGCGCGAGTTCCGCGAGCGCGAGGCAGGGCTCCGCACCCACATGCTCGTCGCGGTCGGAGCTGCCCTCTTCACGGTCGTCTCGGCCTTCGGCTTCCGCGACGTCCTCGGCAGCGGAAGCGGAGCTTTCGTCCGGCTCGACCCGTCGCGGATCTCGGCGCAGATCGTCAGCGGGATCGGCTTCCTCGGTGCCGGGGCGATCATCCGGCAAGGGCTCACGATCCGGGGGCTGACGACGGCAGCGACGCTCTGGGCGGTCGCCGCGATCGGCATGGCCGCCGGCGCAGGCTCGTACGGCGCGGCGGTGATCACGACCGTCCTCGTCCTCTTCATGCTCTGGCCGCTTCGCTACGTCGGCAAGCTGCTCGACCGCCCTCATCTCCACAACCTGGATGTCGATCTCGCTCCCGGCGGCAGCCCGCGCCTCGTCGTCGAGGCCGTGGAGCGGCTCGGCGCGCGGCTCGAGTCGTTCGAGGTCAGCGAGGACGAGCGCACGGTCGAGGTCAAGCTGCACCTCCCGCGCGGCCTCACGCGCGAGGTCGTCGTGCACGGGTTGATCAGCTACGACGGCATTCGCGGCGCTTCCTGGCCCGAGTAACGCCGAGGAGCCCCGACACTGCCGAGGGGCGCCCGCAGGCGCCCCTCGAGAGCCGGCACGGCTGGGCGGTTATTTGCCGAACCGTGCTACTTGCCAAACTGTGCTATTTGCCAAACCACGCCTTCACCTTGGCCGCGTTCTGCGCGATCCACTTCTGCCCGGCCTTGTCCGAGTTCATGTGGTCGCCCGCGATCCACTTGGCCACGATCTCCTGATCGAGGTTCGACCACTTGAAGCGCTTCAGCGCCGTGTAGGCGGGGTTCCCGCTCGTCGCGAACTTCTTGCTGAAGACCTTCTCGATGATCGTGTTGTCGTACGCGCACCGGTACTTCTTGACGTCCCCGCCGCCGGTCTTCGCGTCGTCCTGGCAACCTGTGAACCGCGGCGGCAGCTTCACCTCGGAGAGCTGGTACTTCGTGTTCAGGTACTGCGGCGTGTACCAGTAGAAGATGACCGGCTTCTTCTGCTTGTAGAGCTGGCTCCAGCGTGCGACCTGCGCGGGCTCGGCGCCGACGCTGACGAACTTGAAGTTCAAGCCGAGCGCCTTGATCAGCTGCTGGTCCTTCTGCACGTACGACGGGTCACCACCGAGGAACATCCCCTGCGACCCGGACTCGGGGCTCTTGAAGAGCGTCTCCTTGCCCTTCAGGCCCTTCCAGCTCGCGAACTCGGGATGCGCCTTCATCAGGTACGTCGGGATGTACCACCCGATGTGGCCGACGACGCCGTTCGGTCCGCCCGCTACGACCGTGTGCTGCTTGTCGATGTACTGCTTGTACTGGTCGACGTGCTGCCAGTCCTCGAGGACGGCGTCCGTCTTGCCGTCTGCGAGCGCCTGGTAGACGGGGATCTCGGTGATCTGGGTGATCTTCACCTTGCAGCCGAGATACTTCTCGAGCGCCGCCTTGGCGACGTAGGTGTTGGCGGTCGATCCCGCCCACGCCTGCTCGTTCAGCGTCACCGTGCCGCAACTCGCCTTGCTGCGCGCGCCGGCCGGACCGGCGATCAGGACGGCAGCCGCGGCGACCGCCAGCATGCCGACGATCGCGGCGACCTTGCGACTCGTGAGGCCCTTCGACATCCGCTCCTCCTTCGTGAGTGACACGACGTTAGCTCTCGCTCCGTGCGCCTGCCCTGCCCCGGCCCTGGGTGACCCGGTCGAGGGCGATCCCGAGCGCGAGGATCGCCAGCGATGCGATGACCCCTTGCCCGAATGCGTTCCGCTGGAGGCCCTGCGCGACTTCGTAGCCGAGCGCGCCGGAGCCGACGAGCCCGCCGATTACGACCACGGCGAGCACCATGATGATCGCCTGGTTGACGCCGAGCATGATCGCCTCGCGGGCCAGCGGGATCTTCACCTTGCGCAGGACCTGGGCCCGCGTCGAGCCGAACGCGGTCGCCGCCTCCACGGCCTCCGGCGCCACGCCTTCGATCCCGCGCTGCACGAGCCGGATCATCACCGGGGACGCGTAAAGCACGGAGGCGACGACTCCCGGTACGCCCGAGACGGGCATCAGGTAGATGAACGGGATGATGTAGACGAGCTGCGGCAGCGTCTGCAGCACGTCGTTGATCGGTCGTAGCGTGCGGGCGACGCGGCTGCTCTCCGCGGCCCACACGCCGAACACGAAGCCGACGATCACCGTCAGCGTCGTCGCGACGAGCACCTGCGAGAACGTGTCCATAGCGTTTGCCCACTCGCCGATGAATCCGACGATGAAGAACATGAGCGCGGAGATGAGCGCCGGCCGTAAGCCGCTCAGCAAGTAGGCGATCAGAACGAGCCCGAGGAACGTCACGGGCCACGGTGTCTCGATGAAGAAGCTGCGCAGTGGCTGGATGCCGTGTTGGACGATGAAATTCCCGGTCGGGTTCGTGATGTCGCGGAAAAGGAACGTGCCGGGGTTCTGCACGTAGTCGAGCGCCCTCTGGACGTACTGCCGCAGCCAGTCCTGCGCCGTCCAGCGCGACCAGTCGGAGCCGGCATGGAACGCATAAGCGAGTCCGACTGAAAGGGCGACGCTGCCGGCGCAGGCGGCCGTGAAGAGCCGCAGCCCGCGCGACTTCTCGGCGGTGAGGTGGCGGCGCGCGGGGTCGCTGTGGTTCGCCATCGCCTCGGTGGCGCGGTCGAGTGCGATCGCCATGATCACGATCGCGGCGCCGGCGAGGACCGCGCGGGCCGGGTCGGTGTAGAGGCCGTTGGTCACGGCGTCGCCGAGGCCCGCGCCGCCGATCAGCCCCGCGATCACGACCATCGAGAGCGCGAACAGGATCGTCTGGTTGACCGAAAGGAGCAGCATTCGCCGTGCCAGCGGGATCTGCACCTTCGAGAGAACCTGCCACCGGGTCGCACCGAGCGCGAGCGCCGCCTCGACGGTGTTCGCGGGAACGCCGCGGACGCCGAGCGCCGTGATGCGGATCGCCGGCGGGACCGCGTAGATCATCGTCGTCACGACCGCGGCCCCGGGCCCGACCGAGAACAGGATCACGATGGGCATCAGGTAGGCGAACGCCGGGATGATCTGCATCGCATCGAGCACGGGGGTGATCGTCCGCTGGAAGCGCATCGACCTGCCGGCAAGCACCCCGAGCGGCATCCCGACGAGCAACGAGAGCCCGACCGCGGCGAACATCAGCGCGAATGTCTCGATGCTCTCCTCCCAGAGCCCGAGCGCGGCGAAGCTCGCGAAGGCGCCGAGGACGCCGAGCGCTGCCTTGCTGCCGCCGAACCGGAGCACCACGAGTGTCCCGAGCGTGGCGGTGCCCGCCCAGCGCAGCTTGTGGAACAGCGAGGTGAGCCACGAGACGAGGTCGTCGAGGAAACTCGCGAGCCCGTTGAACGTGCGGAAGATCACGTTCGGATGCGGCAGGTTTCGGTTGTCGCTGAGCCAGAGCTGGAAACGGTCGAGGTGCGGCGAGAGCGAGTTCCACGTCAACGCCGCCGGCCAGGCCCAGTGGTTGCGCCAGCCGAGGAAGGCGATCAGCATCGCGAGGACGATCAGCACGACCCCGCCGGCCTTGCCGCGCCACCACGGGTGCCCGAGCGGCCGGGGGATGGGGCGGGCGGCTGCCTCGGCGATCGCCATCTGAGTCCTAGTCGCCTTCGCCGGCGATCGCGGTCAGGACGGCTTCCTTGTCGACGACGCCGACGATCTTGCCGTGCTCGACCGCGCAGACGGGCCGGTCGCTGCCGACGATCAGCGGCACGGCGCGCTTGACGGTGGTCGAGACGTCGAGCCTCGGGCCGTCCTCCTCGCCCGGTCGCTGCTCGCGCATGATCCAGCGGAGCGTCAGCACGTGGCTGCGCGGGATGTCCCGCACGAAGTTCGCGACGTACTCGTCGGCGGGCGAGCCGACGAGCTCCTCCGGCGAGCCGAGCTGGACGATGCGCCCGTCGCGCATGATCGCGATGCGGTCGCCGAGCCGAAGCGCTTCCGGGAGGTCGTGCGTGATGAAGACCATTGTCTTGCCGGTCTCGTGCTGGAGGCGGATCACCTCGTCCTGCATGTCGCGGCGAATCAGCGGGTCGAGTGCGCTGAAGGGCTCATCGTAGAGCATCACCTTCGGGTCGACGGCGAAGGCCCGCGCGAGCCCGACGCGCTGCTGCATGCCGCCCGAGAGCTCGTCCGGAAACTGGTTTGCGGCATCCTCGAGCCCGACGAGCCGCAGGACCTCTGCGGCCCGGGCCAGGCGCTCCGCCTTCGACTTGCCCTGCACCTCGAGCCCGAAGGCGACGTTGTCGATCACGCTTCGATGCGCGAGCAGGCCGAAGTGCTGGAACACCATCGACGAGGTGTGACGGCGCATCTGCAGCAGCTCGTCACGGCTCGCGGCCGTGACGTCCCTGCCGTCCATCTCGACGCGGCCGGCCGTCGGCTCGATCAGGCGGATCAGCGTCCGCACGAGCGTCGACTTGCCGGAGCCCGAGAGCCCCATCACGACGAACACCTCGCCCGGGTAGACGTCGAACGAGACGTCGCGCACGGCCGCGACGCAGCCGGTCTTCTCACGCAGCTCGCCGCGCGAGAGCTCTGCGTCGGGGGTGCCGATCACCTTGTCGGCGTTCTTCCCGAAGATCTTCCAGATCCCCTCGGCCCGGATCAGCGGGCGGTGGCCGTTAGAAGAGGCCAACTGTCTCCCCGTGCTCGTCGATGTCGACGTCGAACGCGGCGGGTGTCTTCCCGAGACCGGGCATCGTCTGCATGTCGCCGCAGAGCGCCACGATCCAGCCCGCGCCCGTATAGGCCCGCAGGTCGCGGACGCCGACGGTGAATCCGGTCG
>JALYLO010000254.1 GCA_030774175.1 Actinomycetota bacterium | reverse complement strand
CCAGGGGCTCGACCGCGTGACCCCGGTGCCCGTCGACCTCGCCGCGCCGGACGGCCCGGCGAGGCTGGTCGGGCACGCGCTGGAGGAGCACGGGCGGCTCGACGTGCTCGTCAACAACCTCGGCGCGGTGCGGCTGCGCATGGACGGCTTCCTCGGCACCAGCGACGAGGAGTTCGCCTGGGCGATGCAGCTGAACTTCTTCAGCGCGCTCCGCGCCACCCGCGCCGCCATCACCGCGATGGTCGAGACCGGCGGCGGCGCGATCGTCAACGTTGCCTCGGTCAACGCGTTCTTCCAGCCCGACGCCGGCACGATCGACTACGGCGCCGCGAAGGCCGCCCTCCTGAACCTGAGCAAGTCCCTGGCGCAGGAGTTCGGGCCGAAAGCCATCCACGTCAACTGCGTCTCCCCCGGTCCCGTCAGCACCGACCTCTGGCTGGGCGAGCACGGGGTGGCGGAGACCGTCGCGGCGGCCACCGGCGTCGACGCGGACACCGCTCGCGCCACCGTCATCGCGGGCATCGGCGGCTTCGCCACCGGGCGCTTCACGACCCCGGCCGAGGTCGCCACGCTCGTCGCGATCCTCGCCTCCGGGCGCACCGCCAACGTCACCGGCGCCAACTACGTCATCGACGGCGGCCTCATCAAGACGACCTGAGGAGTCAGTTGACCATGTCTCACACATCCCGCCGGATCGGCATCCTCCTCGCAGGGCTCGCCGCCCTCGCGACCTTCCTCGTCCTCGCCGTCGCACCACGATCGACGGCGGCTCCCTCGCACCACGGCGGCCCGAAGCCGACGATCGTCCTCGTGCACGGCGCCTGGGCGGACAGCTCGAGCTGGGCCGGCGTCGCGCGGCGCCTGCAGGACCGTGGCTACACCGTCGACGTGCCGCCCAACCCGCTCCGCAGCCTTCAGAGCGACGCCGACTCCCTGCGCGCCTACCTGGGCACGATCAGCGGCCCCGTCGTGCTCGTCGGGCACTCCTACGGCGGCGCCGTGATCACCAACGCAGCGACCGGCAATGCCGGCGTCAAGGCGCTCGTCTACATCAACGCCTTCGCGCCCGACGAGGGCGAGAGCGTCGTTCAACTCGCGACCGAGCGGCCCGGCTCGGCGATCGGCGGCGACCCCGCGCAGGTCTTCGACGTCGTCCCCTACCCCGGAGGCGACGTCGACCTCTACATCAAGCGCGCGGTGTTCCCGCACGCCTTCGCGAACGACCTGCCGCCCCGCACGGCGGCCGTGCTCGCCGCCACGCAGCGCCCGGTGACCGGCAGCGCCGTCGGCGCTTCCTCAGGCCCCCCGGCCTGGAAGACGATCCCCAGCTGGTACCTCGTCGGCACCGCCGACAACGTCATCCCGCCGGCGGAACAGCGCTTCATGGCCCGACGCGCCAACGCCAGGACCGTCGAGGTCAGGGCGTCGCACCTCTCGATGATCTCCCGCCCCCGCGCCGTAACGAAGCTCATCGTCGACGCCGCCCAGAGCGGGCACTGAGGACAGGAGCGTGGAGGCGCGCTGGGCCAATGGAGAGAGCGACTCATGGGCGCGCCTCAGCGTCGAGCCGAGGGCGACCCGCAGCAACTGATGGCCGCAGACGGCGCAGCTCAGTGCCGCCGCGGCTCGTCGTCGATCTGGCCGCCCTTGAGCTGTATCTAGCGACGAACTCCACGGCAGCCGCTCGCTCCTCACGGTCGTTGCTGCGCCGATTCGCGGCTCGAGCCCCCAATGACCGTCGAGCCGCTTCCGCTTCCGCCTGGTTCCGAGCGTCTCCGTCGCCAAGGCCGGGACGCCCGGATCGGACGAGCTGGGAGCGTCCCCGACGCGGTCGCGCGGACGCTCGCTCCGTCAAGGCGATGCGGAAGCGAGCAACGAGCCAGTCGGGGCGCTCGGTCGTCGTCCCGAGCAGGCGTTTCGGGTTAGTATTCGCAGGCGCCCGCTTCAGACTCAAAGCGGCATGCCCGATGGGCCGCGCAACCGCCGGCGTACTTCGGGCGATGTCCAGACGTCGCTTGCGGCTTACGGTGCGGGTGCGAACGGTCGCGGCCCGACCAGGGCGAGGAGGTCGAGCTTCTCGCGATCCTCGGTTCCGGGT
>JALYLO010000253.1 GCA_030774175.1 Actinomycetota bacterium | reverse complement strand
AGCTGCTCGGCCAGGGCGCGAACGTCATCTTCACGACGTGCGACGTCGACCTGGCGGCGCCGGTCGTCCAGGAGGCGATCAACCGCGGTGTCCTCGCCGTAGCACCGTGCATCGGCACCGACCAGATGGGCCCGAAGCGCTTCGGCCCGAAGGGCAAGCTCGCGTTCAGCTTCGGCAACATGGCGCAGGACGAGGGCTCGGCCATGGCCCAGTACGCGTGGGGGAAGGGCTGGCGCACCGCGGCTCTCGCGAGCGACACGGTGATCGTCTACTTCAAGAACGTCGTGCAGGCGTTCAAGGCCCGCTGGACGCAGCTCGGCGGCAAGGTCGTCGACCAGGAGACGTATCAGGATCCGACGTTCGGCGGCAACAACGTCCAGAATGCCGTCAGCCGTCTGAATCGCAAGAAGGCCGATGTGATCGTCACGTCGACCGCCGGCGCGTACGGCGCTCTCGCGCCACTCGTAACGGGGCTGCGGACGCTCGGCAACAACACACCGATCCTCAACTCGTGGGCGGGGGACGGCAACTACTGGCTGCCGAAGAGCCCGCCGGTGACGAACTACTGGTTCGTCACGTTCGCATCGGTGTTCGGCGACGACCCGAACGCCGCGGTGAACAAGCTCGCGAAGCAGGTCAAGGCCGGGACCGGCGGGTTCGTCACGGGCCCGGCTGCGATCGACGGCGTCGTCACCGCGATCAAGCGGGCGGGTGGCTCCACCAGCGGCGCGGCGCTCGCCGCCCAGATGGAGAAGTTCAAGAAGGTGCCCACGCTCTCCGGGCTCGTCAGCTTCTCCGCCAAGTACCACACGGTGTTCGGCCGGCAGTACCGCGTCATCAAGATCCAGAACAACAAGGCGCGGCTCGTCGGCACCGTCTCCGCCAAGGTCGTTCCGAAGATCTAGGGACACTACGCCAGAGGGCTATGAACGGTGCGGAGGGCTAGGAGCACTCCGCACCGCTCTGGTCTTCCCCCACTTCGCCGGACCGGGCATCGCGGACCTGGTCGAGACTCGAGAACCTCCCCTGACCTGAGAGCGGAGCCCGGAGCAGCGCTCTGTAGCACGATTCGTGCTACGGTTGAGCAGTGGCCCGTTCGCTCCATGTCCGGCTCGACGACGCTTCCGCCGCAGCCCTCGAGATCGTCCGCGCCGGGAGTCTGTCGGACTCAGAAGCCGTGCGCACAGCCCTGCGCGAGGCCGCGGCACGTCGGCGCCTGCGCTCGGCGGTGCGAGACGAGGTACTTCGCCTCGCCGCCGATGAGCATGATCGCGAGGAGATGCGGCTCGTCCGCGAGCAGCTCGCCGACCTCGCTCCGCCACCCGCGGACTGAGATGGTTCGCGGCGAAATCTTCCGACTCCCAGCGCCCCGACGCCCGCGCGGCCACGAGCAGCGCGGCGCCCGTTTCGCGGTCGTCGTCCAAGCCGACGAGTTCCTCGAGCTCAGCACCGTGCTCGTGTCGCCCACCTCCACGAGCGCCCATGCGGCGAGCTTCCGGCCGGCGATCACGCTCGACGGGCACGAGACGCGTGTTCTCGTCGAGCAGACGACAGTTGTCGATCCAGAGCGGCTTGGCCGGTCGGCTGGTCGGCTGGACGCACGCGAACTCCGCTCCGTCGACGAGGCCCTGATGCTTGTCCTCGGCCTGTAGCCGGTTCGCGCAATATCTCGTACGCCTAGAGCAGGATGTGCAGCGCCGTATCGGTCGGGCAGCCGCGCACCAGCAGGTCGGTTGCCGTGTGCAGGTCGACCTCGACATGAGTGGCCAGCACGAGTGCATCGCCGGCGTCGTAGCCGGCTCGCACGAGCGCGTCGAAACGCCAGTGAAGGATGCTCCCGGCCTCGACTTCGCCGAGGAGTTCGAATTGTGCCGCAGTCATCGTTCCTCCCGATTCGCCGTGTCCGCTCGTTATTGCACCCGGAACGGGAGTCGCAAATCCCCCGGAAGCGGGATCCTGACGCCAGGAGCGCGCCGCCCGAACTGGGGACGACGAAGCGACTGCATGATCTGTTGCTGATCGGGCGGCGTTAGGCTTCCACCTGGAGCCGCGTTCTCCTGCAAGGCGGCGGGGGTCGAGACGAAGAGCAGATGCGCGAGTGCGCCGGCGCCGTTCGAGGTCATCGCGCCGCCGAAGTAGTCGCCGCTGAAAGTCTGCGAGGTCGAGGTTGGGTGCGCTGAGCGGTCACGATCGGCCCTCAAGTCGACGAGAACAAAGGCCGATAACGGCCACGATGGCGGCCGCCCCAGAACTCCACGACCTCAGCGCGATGCGAGCCGAACTCGCGAGGCTCCTTGAGGAGGAGCGCGAAATGTCGGCTGTCCGCCGGCAAATGCACGCGCAGATCGACTCCTTCCCAAGCCCGCTGGTGATGGCGCAGACACGGAAGCTGTCGAAAGAGCGCCGCGCACTCCACCTACGGATCGACCACCTCCGGATCGATCTCAACCTGCTCACGCGGGGGTAGGCGGTCACCCAGCGGCCTCCCGCAATCGGCCCCGTCCCCAATAACCTCGCCTTCGACGACGGGATCAGTGACGCCGGCACCTGAGCCTGGCTCACAGTGACTACCGCTGGAACTTCGGACTAGCTCGACGGGGTCGGGCTCGCGGCGCGGTGCTGCCTGGAGGTAGGCCTCCATCAGTTGTGCCAGATCATCACGGCCTGGCCCGGCACGCTCGAGGTACTCGTGCGGGTCGGGGCTCCCTCCGCGCGCGACGCGCGCCGTCGGGCGTGAACATCGCTGATCTGCGACGCAGTGCCGGGGTAGCGAGATGTGTATGAAGGGTGCCGCGTTCCCGCGTAGGTTTCGGCTACATGAGTGGCTACATCCTGCCCATCCGGGTGCGCCGGGATCGCCGTAGCGGCCGCGTCGGTGCGGGGTTCGGGGCGTGACGACCCGCGAAGGAACACTTCGGGCCTCCTCTGTCTCGCGGTCCTTCGACGGGGTGAGAGCGTTGAACGGCGTGACGCTCGAATTGGCGCGCGGTGAGGTCGTCGGCCTGATCGGCCCGAACGGGGCCGGCAAGTCGACGCTCGTCAACGTGCTCAGCGGCTTCGACCGGCCCGACGAGGGCACGGTCTCATTTGCGGGTCGCGACGTGACGAGCTGGTCGCCCCACCGTCGCGGGCGCCACGGCCTTGCGCGCACCTTCCAGCACAGCCACGGCTTCCGCGCACTCTCAGTGCGGGAGAACGTCGAGGTGGCGGCCCTCGGTGTCGGCGCCGGCCCGCGCCTGGCCGCGCGGCGCGCCGAGGAGTTGCTCGAGCGGCTCGCGCTCGTCCGCTACGCCGAGGCGCCCGCCGCCTCGCTCGCGCACGGCGACGAGCGGCGACTCGGCGTCGCACGCGCCCTGGCGATGGAACCGGCGTTCGTGCTCCTGGACGAGCCCGCAGCAGGGCTCCCCGAGACGGAAGTCCCCGATTTCGCCGCCGTCGTCCGCTCCGTCAGCGACGAGCACGGCGCCGGCGTGCTGCTGATCGACCACAACATGGCGCTGATCATGGAGACTTGCGACCGGATCGTCGTGCTCGACCAGGGCAGGACGCTCGCCGAGGGCACGCCCGGCGAGATCCGCGCGAACCTCGACGTCGCCGCCGCTTACCTCGGCGAGACGCCGGTGCCGGAAGAATGAGCGGCGCTCTAGTGGTCGAAGGGCTGGACGTTCGCCACGGCGGTGTTCAGGCCGTGCGCGGTCTCTCGTTCGAGGTGAAACCGGGCGAGATCGTCGGCCTGATCGGCGCGAACGGCGCCGGCAAGTCGTCGACGCTGCACGCGATCATGGGGATCGCACCCGTGACGGGGGGCGAGATCCGCCTCGGGTCGAGTTCGCTTCGCGGCCTCCGGCCGGAGGAGATAGCCCGCAGCGGCGTCGCGCTGGTGCCCGAAGGCCGCCGCATCTTCGGCGAGTTGACCGTCGAGGAGAACCTGAAGCTCGGCTTCGCCGCACGGCGCC
>JALYLO010000252.1 GCA_030774175.1 Actinomycetota bacterium | reverse complement strand
CGGCAGGGAGTAACGGTGGCGAACGAGATCAAGCTGCCGCGCCTCGGGCAGGGGATGGAAGCCGGGACGATCACCAAGTGGCTGAAGTCCGAGGGCGACACCGTCGCCAAGGGCGAGCCGCTCTTCGAGATCGACACCGACAAGGTGACGCAGGAGGTCGAGGCCGACTACGGCGGCGTGCTGCTGAAGATCGAGCTCGAGTCGGGCGAGGCGCCCGTCGGGCAGACGATCGCCTGGATCGGCACGCAGGGCGAGGAGATCCAGGCGTCCGCGCCTGAGTCCGCGGCGGCCGCGAAGGTGTCTGACACCGCCGCGCCGGCCCAGAAGGCTTCCGACAGCAAGGTGTCAGACACGAGTGCGCCGGAGCCCACGGCCGAGCCCGCGAGCAGACGAGAGCCATCCGAGAACGGCAAACACACCCCTAGCACTTCCGTCTCAGCGGAAGCGCCCCGCCTCAAGGCCTCACCGCTTGCCCGCCGAATCGCGCGCGAGCGCGGGATCGAACTCTCGTCGCTCCAGGGCACCGGCCCCGACGGCCGGATCGTCGCCGAGGACGTCGAGCGCGGTGAGGCGGCCGCGCCGAAGGCCGCGCCGGCCGGCGTGCCGAGTGACGAGATCGAGTCGGTGCCGCTCACGAACATTCGCAAGACGATCGCGCGCCGACTGACCGCCGCGTGGCAGGCGCCTGTCTTCCAGCTAACGGTGAGCGCCGACATGACGCGCGCGAACGACCTCGTCGCGCGTGCCCGCGAGCTGAACCCGGACGTCCGCGTGACCGTCACCGACCTGCTCGCAAAGGTGTGCGCGCAGGCGCTGATGCGCCACCGTGACGTGAACGTGCAGTACGCCGACGACGCGCTGCTGCGGTTCCCGACGGTGAACGTGGGCATCGCGGTCGCCGCTCCCCAGGGCCTGATCGTCCCAGTGATCCGGTCGGTCGAGCGGCTGTCGCTCGCCGAGGTGGCGGCAGCGCGCGGACAGATCGTCGGCCGGGCGCGCGAGAACAAGCTGACGACGCAGGACCTCGAGGACGGGACGTTCACGATCTCGAACCTCGGCATGTTCGGCATCGAGCAGTTCGTCGCGGTGATCAACCCGCCGCAGGCGGCGATCCTCGCGGTCGGCGCGACGGTCGACACGCCGGTTGCGCGTGACGGCGAGGTGGTCGTGCGGCCGATGCTGACGATGACGCTGACTGTCGATCACCGCGCGGTCGACGGCGCCGCGGGAGCTGACTTCCTGCGCACGGTGAAGCAGTTCGTCGAAGAGCCTGCGCTCGCTCTCTGAGAGTGGCGCGCGTCTGGTACCTCGTCCGGGACTTCGACCGAGGTCGGGACTTCTACAAGCGCCTGCTCGGGTTCGAGGAGACGTTCGTCGACTTCGACGACAAGTGGGCGAAGCTCGAGCGGGGCGAGATGCTGATCGCGCTCGCGGAGGGCGCTCCTGTCGAGGGGGGCGTCGCGACGGTCGACGTCGCCGACGCGAAGGCCGATGCAGAGAAATTGCGCGACGAGGGCGTCGAGGTCGGGGTCGTGGTCGAGCTCGCCGGGCAGATGCGGCTCGTCGACGTGTTCGACCCGGACGGGAACCGGATCCAGCTGACGCAGGTGCTCGGCGAGTGATCCGCCGAGGCTCGCACGCCGACGTCCCGTTCATGCGCTCGATGCTCGCGCACGCCTACGGCTGGCGCGTGAACGCGCTCGACGCCGAGATCCCGCTGACGCGCTACGTCGACAACTGGGGCCGCCCGGGCGACGTCGCGCTCGTGGCGACCGAGACGGGCCATCGCGTCGGCGCCGCCTGGTTCCGCGTCTTCCGCGCTGCCGAGCCGGGCTACGGCTTCATCGACGAGCAGACACCGGAGCTGACGATCTCGGTCGTCCCGTCGCGGCGCAAGCACGGTGTGGGGCAGGAACTGCTCGATGCGCTGCTCGCGAAGGCGGGCGAGGCAGGGCACGCGGCGGTGTCGCTCTCGGTCGAGCGGGACTCCCCGGCGGTGAAGTTCTACGAGCGCAACCGTTTCGAGCAGGTGGGCGAAGCCGCGGGCGGTCTCGTGATGCGCAGGCTGCTCTGAAGCCGCGCTCTGCTGGATCAGCGATCCGCGCCAAACGGCTCTCGCCTCCTGAACTGAGCCTGTCTCTTCGGGCCTGTCTCTTCGGGGGGCATGTCCCGGGGACAGTCCCCGGGACGTGTCCCAGCGAGACACGGGCCGACTTTGTGATGGCTCATCACAAAGTCATCTGCGTCACAAAGTCTCTGCGCGGCGGCTTGTCAGCGCCGCAGCTGCGCGCGCAGCCAGTCGCGCACCTCGACGAGGAACGCCGGGTCGAGCGTGTGCGGCAGTGGGTACTCGCGGTAGAGCACCTCGCCGCCCGCCCGCTCCAGCGTGTCTCGTGCAGCGCGACCGAACTCGATGTTGATGATCGGGTCGAAGGTGCCGTGCCCGATCGCAACCGGCGGCAGCGGGCGGTCGAGATCGAGCTCCCAGCCGTCGACCTGCGGGATGAATCCCGAGAACGCCGCGATCGCCGCCGGCCGGGGG
>JALYLO010000251.1 GCA_030774175.1 Actinomycetota bacterium | reverse complement strand
TGGCGCTCGTTTGTCGTCACACCAACAACGCTGCTTCGTTGGCACCGCCATCTGGTCGCGAAACGCTGGACGTATCCGGGCGCCCGCGTGGGCCGGCCGCCGATCCAGCGCGAGCTGCGCGAACTCGTGTTACGCCTCGCGCGCGAGAATCCACGCTGGGGCTATCAACGCATCGTCGGCGAGCTCAACGGCCTGGGCTACCCCATCTCCGCGAGTCTGGTGCGCAACCTTCTACGCCAGGCCGGCCTCAAGCCTGCAGGCGAGCGCGCCGGACTTCCCTGGCGGACCTTCCTACGAGCGCAGGCCCAGAGCATGCTCGCCGTCGACTTCTTCACCGTCGAGACGATCTCGCTGCAACGGTTATACGTGCTCTTCTTCATCGAGCTTGGCAGCCGCCGCGTTCACCTCGCTGGCTGCACAACCAATCCCAGCGGCGCCTGGGTCACCCAACAGGCCCGTCAACTCGCCTGGACATTCCCCGAGCGAGCGAACCCAGTTCGCTTCCTGATCCGCGACCGTGACAGCAAATTCACACGCGACTTCGACACCATCTTCCGAACTGAAGGCATCAGGATCATCAAGACGCCGATCCGCTCGCCCAAAGCGAACGCGGTCGCCGAACGTTTCGTCCGCACCGCACGCTCCGAATGCCTGGACTGGCTGCTCATCCTCAACGGACGACAGCTCACGCGAGTGCTCCGCATCTTCGTCCACCACTACAACCGACACCGCCCACACCGCGCGCTCAACCTCACGCCGCCCAACCAGGAGCGGCCAACACGAGCCGCCGCCAGCTCGGCCCGAGCAGCCAAGATCACCCGTCAAGATCGCCTCGGAGGCCTCATCCACGAATACAGCCTCGCGGCATGAAACCGAGTTAATGCACCCCACAGGTCATCGCCGAGGAGCCGACATGGCGCCGAGGGCCGTCGATGCGAAGCGCCGAACGATGCGCATCGATCGTCGCTGCACGGCGCGAGCGCCGACCACGGGTGTCGTCTTTTGCGGGGAAGGCGACACGCACACGAGGACTCTGGCGCGCGTGCACCATGGCGTGGACGTCGGGGCGCCGCCGGAGCGGCCCGGGTGGTGCCGTCGGGTTTACTGCGGTGGGTGATATTCCGCCGCTGGTAGCGCGAGCCGACTCTGCCCCTGAGCGGTGGTGCTATGTCCGCGGCTGGACTGTCGGCTCCGAGATCTGACCCACCGCCTCGCCGACCTTGTGCTCCTCGCTCTCGAGTGCCACGTCGGCCCGTGCCAGGATGCCGACGAGCCGCTCGCCTTCGACGACGGGCAGCCTGCGCACCCGGCGGCGTGCCATCAGACGTAGCGCCTCGTCGATCGGCTGGTCCGGATCGGCGGTGACGAGCTCGCGCGAGGCGATATCACCGACCTGCACCGACTGCGCGTCGCGCCCCTCCGCAACCACTCGAACCACGATGTCGCGGTCGGTGAGCACCCCGACCAAACGTCCGTTCTCAACGACGGGAAGCGCGCCGATGTGCTCGCTCTTCATCAGCTGGGCCGCCTCGCCAAGCAGCATCGACGGCTCCGCCGCGCGCGGGTTCGGAGTCATCGCATCCCGCACCCGCCGCGCCGCCGCCCGCCGGCGCCGCAGGAAGAGGTAACCGGCCGCGAGTGCGCTTGCCCCGGCGCCGAACGCCGGGCCGAGCAGAGGCCGATGCCGGATCGCCACCGCAATATCCTCCGCATGCGAGCGCGTCCGGGAACGCCTCGTGCGGCGACGCTGCAGCAGCGTCCCACCGACCGTGGCGCCGAGCCCGAGAACGACTACGGTCATCTGGGCAGCCGGACGCCTGGGCACAAGCCGTTGCGGTCGGAGAGCCGCGCGCCCGCGCGCCTCCGCCCGCAGACCACGAAGGCGAAACTGGAGCCGGTCGGAGCCGCGCTTCCGCATGATCGAGCGAACTGGACCTCGTGCCTTGACCTTCAGCATCGCAACCTCCTTTGCGCTCGCCCCGCTGACCCCGCAGGCGGGAACCCAACACCGCGAATT
>JALYLO010000250.1 GCA_030774175.1 Actinomycetota bacterium | reverse complement strand
GGAACAGCGCGACGAGCGCCACCAGAGCGATTGCGATCAGAACCGCGAGGCGCCGCAGGCGCCGCTCGCGATCCAGGTGCCGGCGACGCGGGGTCGAGGCGCGCCGCTTGGTCACCGGGGGCGGCATGCCGGGCACCGTAGCGAACGATTCGCGGGCGATCAACCGAGGCCGCTTCCCGCGAGCCGCGGGGTGCGGCTCGAACGGCTCCTCCCGGTCGGGCCGAAGGGCGAGAGCCAGCGCACCGTCGACGCCGAACGACCAGTCCCAGTCCGGGGGTCTGATGGCGATCACGCGCGCTGTAGCATCGGTTCCGTGAGCGCCCCGGCCCGTCCGCCGCGGATCGAGGTCCCCCGCTGGATCCAGCTCGTCCTCCTGCCGCTGGTGCTCGTCCTCGCCTGGGTGGTGGCGAGCGCGGCCGCTCATGTCGTCTTCCTGTTCGTGGTTGGCGCGCTCGTTGCTCTGCTGCTCGACCCGCTCGTGCTTGCGCTCCAGCGGGCCCGGCTTCCTCGCGGTCTCTCGGTCGCGTTGGTGTACCTGAGCTTTGCGGCGGCGTTGGGGCTGATCATCCTTGCGGTCACCACCGCCGTGGTCGGTCAGACGAAGACGGCGGCAACGAGGTTCAACGACTACTTCACGAATCGTCACGGTACGGCCGGACAGACCGCCGCGGACCGCGATGTGGATCGGCTGCAGCGATGGCTCACCACGCACCACCTGAAGTCGATCAAGATCCAGAAGCGTGGGCATAACCTCGTGCGCCAGATCCGGCACCGCGACGTCGGGCATTACACGAGCCGTATCGTCACGTTCGTCGAGGGAGCAGCGATCTCGATCGGCAAGACGCTGTTCTCCGTCGTGCTGCTGATGGTCGTCTCCATCTACATGCTGCTCGACGTGCAGCGGCTCGGCCGTGCCGTCGACCGCCGCTTCCCGCCTCGACCGGGCGAGCGGTCGCTGCTCCGCAGCATCGAGCACGCGCTCGCTGCGTACGTGCGCGGACAGGCGGCCCTCAGCCTGATCATCGGCGCGAGCGCGGGGTTGGGGCTGTGGGCGCTGGCCGCGCTCGGCCTGCTTCCGCACGCGCAGCAGTACGTGCTCCTCTTCGGTGCCTGGGTCGCGATCACGGAGATCATCCCGTACCTCGGGCCGTGGCTGGGCGCGATTCCCGCGACGATCTACGCGCTCGTCGTGCATCCGATCTCTGCGCTCTGGGTGATCCTGCTCTTCCTCGCGATCCACCAGGTCGAGGGGCACGTGGTCGTGCCGAATGTGATGGGGACCGCGCTGCGCCTCCATCCCCTGCTCGTGATCTTCGGGCTCGCAACCGGGGCCGAGGTCTACGGCCTGCCCGGCGCGCTGATCGCCCTGCCGCTGCTCGCCGTCGGCCGCGCGATCTGGGAGTTCTTCGCCGACCGCGTGCGGCTCGAGCCGTGGTCGGGCGGTGAGCCCCTCCCGGCGGAGGTCGGCCTCGCCGAGCCGCCTCCCGCGCGTACCCTTCGGCCGTGAGCTCGTTCCCCGTCACCCGGCTGCGCCGGCTGCGCCGCACGGCCGGCCTGCGCGACCTCGTGCGCGAGACGTCGCTGGCACTCGACGACCTCGTCATGCCGCTTTTTGTCGCGCCCGCGGCTCTGCCGAACGAGCGGCTGCCGGGCCTCGCGCGGCACTCCTTGGAGACGATCGAACGAGAGGTCGAAGAGCTCGTGCGTCTGGGAGTGAGGGCTGTGCTCTTGTTCGGCCTGCCCGAGGAGAAGGACGAGGAGGGCTCGGGCGCGTGGATCGAAAACGGCGTCATCCAGCAGGCGCTGCGCGCGCTGCGGCCGCGGTTTCCGGAGCTCTTGCTGCTCACGGATGTCTGCCTCTGCGAGTACACCTCGCACGGCCATTGCGGCGTTGTCGACGCCGGGGGCGAGGTCGACAACGACGCCACTCTCGAGCTGATCGCCCGCACCGCCGTGTCGCAAGTGGAGGCCGGTGCCGACGCCGTCTGCCCGAGCGACATGATGGACGGCCGTGTCGGTGCAATTCGAGAGCAGTTGCCGCAGACGCCGATCGTCGCCTATTCCGCGAAGTATGCTTCGGCGTTCTACGGCCCGTTTCGAGACGTCGCCGACAGTGCTCCCGCCTTCGGCGACCGCCGCGGGTACCAGCTGGATCCCGGCAACGTGCGCGAGGCGCTGCGCGAGTGCGAGCAGGACGTTGCCGAGGGCGCCGACATGCTGATGATCAAGCCCGCGCTCCCGTACCTCGACGTGATCCGCGCGGCGCGGGACCGCTTCGACCACCCGCTGGCTGCGTACAACGTCAGCGGCGAGTACGCCATGGTCAAGGCCGCGGCTGCGGCCGGCGATCTGGACGAGCGCGCCGCCGCGATCGAATCGCTGACCGCGATCCGCCGTGCGGGCGCCGACATCGTGATCACGTACTGGGCGAAAGAGTTCGCGAGTTGGCTCTAGTGCGGCCTCTCCAAACGTTTGACTCGAAACTCGGGC
>JALYLO010000249.1 GCA_030774175.1 Actinomycetota bacterium | reverse complement strand
GCCGCCGACGACTCGGACCAGCTCCGCGCCTCGTTCGCGGCAACCGGGTTCGGGAGTGCGTACGAATGATGCGCCGGCGTCTCCTTCGGTGGGCGCTTCGTGGCGCTCCGCTCGCACTCGCTGCGCTCGCCGCCGCCCCCGCCGCAGTCGGCGGGATTCACATCGCCGGCGTCGACACGAGCGGCTTCCCGACGCTGCGCGTGACCGTGATCGCGCCGAAGGGATCGCCCGCGCCGCATGTTCGTGAGAACGGACGGCGGGCGGTCGGAGTGACTGCGGCGAACCTCGGCGCAGCCAAGACGATCGTGCTCGCAATCGACCGGTCACAGTCGATGCGCGGGCGACCCCTCGACAACGCGATTGCTGCGGCGATGCATTTCGTCGGTGCTGCCGGCCCATCGGACCACGTCGGGGTCGTCGTCTTCGGCCGCTCGGCGATCGCCCTCGCGGGGGCGAGCTCCGGCCCGAGCGATGCGCAGACAGCTCTCTCATCGGTCGCTGTCGACACCAGGTCGGGGACGGCGCTGTACGACGCGATCACCGTCGCGGCGCGGCAGCTCCGCAAGGACGATCGGCCCGGACGCGCGATCGTCGTCGTCACCGACGGGGCGGACGTCTCGAGCCTGCACACACTCGACGACGCCTTGGCCGCGGCGAAGAGCGTGCACGCGTCCGTCTACACGATCGGCATCGGCGGCCCTGCATTCACACCCGACGTGCTTCGGAAGATCGCACACGAGACGGGCGGGACGTACCGCCAGGCGGCCAGGTCGTCCGGGCTCTCGTCGGTCTACGCATCACTTGAAAACGAGCTCGCACGCACGTGGCAGGTGTCGTACGTCACCGCCACACGCCCGGGCGACAAGCTGCGGCTGAACGCGACCGTGCCGGGAGCGGGCAGCGCGGCGACAGACGTCGTGCTGCCCGCCTCGGACGGAACGTCGGTCGAGCCGTCCTCCTCGCCGATGCTGCCGTCCGCCGCTTACTCGTGGGTGGGTTCGCTGGCCGTGAGCGCCGCCGCCGCGCTCCTCGTGCTCCTGGCCTGCGGGTTCTGGCTCGCTTCCAAGGAAGGAACGTGGCTCAGGGCGCGCCTCGAGCCCCACATGGGCAAGCCGCGTGAGGATGGGAAGCGGCGCTCGAGGGCCGGCAGCGCCGCCGCTCGCAAGCAGCTTTCCGACACGATCGAGGGAGCCTTCGCGAACCTCAAGCAGTTCCGGGCGCTTCAGACGCTGATCGAACGCGCGGACGTACCCTGGCGCGCCGGCGAGCTGGCTGCCGCCGCGGTCGGTTCGGCGTTCGTCCTCGGGATCGTGCTCGCTGTCGCCACAGCCTCGCCCCTGTTCGGCCTCGTCGGCATGGGTGTCGGGTTCGCCGTACCGATTGCGTTCCTCTCGCTGAAAGCGGGCAAGCGCCTGAAGAGCTTCGATCACCAGCTGCCCGACGTGCTGATCACGCTCGCCTCGTCGCTCAAGGCCGGCCACAGCTTCCGCCAGGGCATCCAGTCGGTGGTCGACGAGGGTGCCGAGCCGGCGGCGAAGGATTTCAAGCGCGTCATGAACGAGACCCAGCTCGGGAAGCCGATGGACGACGCCCTCGCCGACATGGCCGAGCGTGTCGGGTCGGAGAACCTGACGTTCGTCGTCACCGCGGTCACGATCCAGCGCCAGATCGGCGGTTCACTCGCCGGCCTCTTCGACATGGTCGCCGAGACCGTGCGGCAGCGGCAGCAGTTCGCCCGCAAGATCCGCAGCCTGACGGCGATGGGGCGAATGTCGGCCTACGTGCTCGTCGGGCTCCCGATCTTCATCGCCGGCATCGTCTCGATGATGAATCCCACCTACATGTCGCCGCTGTACCACAGTGGCGCAGGTCACGTGATGGTCATCGGCGGGCTCGTGATGATCACGCTCGGCTCACTCATGCTCAAGAAGATCGTCTCGTTCAGGGGGTAAGCCATGATGCTGCTCTTTCTTTCACTGCTCTTTCTCGGCGGCGCCGCCTTCGTCCTCGGCGAGGTGGCGACCTATCCGGCTCGGCTGAAGGAGCGTTCGCTGAAGCGCGCCTCGGAGTACGGGCGCATCAAGGTCCGCGCATCGGACCTCGACCGGCTGCGCTTCCGCGAGCGGGTCCTCGTTCCATCGGTCGGAAAGCTCGCCGCGATCCCGCTCAAGCTGAACCCGCGTACCACGATCGAGTCGATCCAGGCGAAGCTGCTCGCGGCGGGAGCCTCGCAGCGGCTGACGCCGCAGACCTTCCTCGCGATCAAGGGTGGCGCGACCGTCGGCGGCGTCGTTCTCGGATTCGTCCTCGTCGCTGCGGGATCCGTCATCGCCGGGATCTTCTTTGCGCCGATGCTCGGCGCCGTCGGCTTCATCGCTCCGGACTACGTCCTCGGCGTTCGCGCGCGTCGCCGTCGGGATGCGATCCGAACGCAGCTGCCGGATGCACTCGACCTGCTCGCCGTCAGCGTCGAAGCGGGGCTCGGATTCGACGGCGCCGTGACGAAGCTCACCGAGCACATGCAGGGCGCGCTGGTCGACGAGTTCGCGATGATGCTCAACGAGATCCGCATCGGCGAGTCGCGCCAGGCGGCGCTGAAGAAAATGGCCGAGCGAGTCGAGGCGCCCGAGCTCGCGACGTTCGTGCGCGCGGTGGTCCAGGCCGATCAGCTCGGGATCTCGCTCGGGCGGATCCTTCGCGTCCAGGCCGCGGATTCGCGACTGCGCCGGCAGGCCGCCGCCGAGGAGAAGGCGATGAAGGCACCGATCAAGATGCTCTTCCCGACCGTTCTCTTCATCTTCCCGGCGATGTTCATCGTTCTGCTCGGCCCCGCCATGTTGAACATCATGAAGGTCCTGAAGTGACGCTCGAGACCGACAAGGGCTTCGGCAGCGGGTTGCGCTCGAGCATCGAGCGCAAGCAGCACCGACCTGAGCTCGAGCACGAGTTCGCGGAGGCGGCGCCGATCGTCGAGCCCGACGCGTGGTCGGGGTTCGCTGTCGCCGAAGAACCACAACCGGTCGAACTGATCGCCCCGCCGCCCGCCTCCGACCGCGAGGTCGAGGCGCTCGAACTCGAGCTGCAGGCTGCGCTCGAGCGCGAGCGAGAGCTTCGGCAACACCTGACGGACGCCGATTGCGCGCAGGCGCACCGCGAGTCCGACCTCGACCGCCGGGCGACGTCGATCGAGGAGCGGGAGCGTTCGGTCGAGCACCGTATGGCGGAGCTCGAGCGCCAGCAGTCGGCAATCGTCGAACGCCATACCGAGATCGTGTCCGAGTACGCTCGCGTCACCGAGCTCGCGACGCATGCCGACACCCGTGTCGAGGAGCTCGAGGAGGCGGAGCGCGAGCGAGCGGAGGCGGCAGGCGAGATCGCCAAGCAACTGGCGGCAGTCGGCGAGCGCGAGCGAGAGCTGAAGCGTGAGCGCGCAGTACTCGATGCGCGCAGGCAAGAGGCGGATGCTCGAATCGCGGCACGGGAGCACACCGTCCGCGAGCGCGACGAAGCCACCACGCAGCGTGAACGGGCGGCGCGTGAGCTGGAGTTGGAGACGGCGCGCGATCGAGCCCGCGTCGAGGCGCGCGAGGAGTCGCTCAACGGCATGGCGGCGCGGCTCGAGGCACGCGAAGGGGAGCTCGAGGAGAGGCAGCGGGGGGCCGAGCAGGCTCTCGAAGAGGTCAGCCGAGCGTCCGCGGAAGCCGAGCAGAAGCTGCACGCATGGGAGGCGCGGCTGGAGATTCAGGCCGAGCGGCTCGAGCGCGAGACCGAGGGCCACGGCCACGCATCGAAGGACGCATTCGCGCTGCTCGCCGAGCTCGAGGCACGGGAATCGGGTCTGGCCCGTCGCGAGTCCGAGCTGCTCGAGGCGCAAGCACGGCTCCAGGGCGACGGGGCGGGCGCCGACGCGGTGGCCGCGCGCCAGAAGGAGCTGGACGAGCGCGAGGCCGCCTTGCGGGCGCGAGCAGACCAACTCGAAACGATTGCCGCGCGCCAGGGCGAGACCACGGTCAGCGACGAGCTTCGGGAGGAGTTGCGCCGACGGGAAGAGGAGATCGAGTCACACGAAAACCTGCAATCAGAGCGCCGGGAGCGCCTCGAGGCGCGCGAGGCGCGGCTCCAGAAGATCGAGGGGGACCTGAAGGATCGGTCGGAGGAGACGGGACGCTCCGAGGAGGACTTGCGCCTCCGAGAGGCGCGGCTGGAGGCTGACCAAGAGATCCGCGAAGACAAGTTGAGCGAGCTCGCCCAGGACCTCGCGGCCCGCGAGGCGCGGATCGCCCGGCGCGAGCACGATCTCGCAGGCTACGTCGGGGAGCTCCAGGAAAAGTTCCGGGAACGCGACTCCGACTGGTGGACGAAGCAGCTGGGCCGTAAGACGACGACGGCGTAATCAGGCTGCCGGTCGCAGCCTAGTGCACCGTTGTTGCACTACGCCAGCCCGACCGTCTGCTCTTCGCGCGCTTCGGCGTAGCCCTCGCCGAGCTTCGTGCGGAGCGCTCGCTCGAGCTCTCCGCTCTGCTCGAGCTCCTCGACGATGTCAGCGCCGCCGAGCAGCTCGCCTTTCACGAACACCTGCGGGATCGTCGGCCAGCCGGAGATCGCCGAAAGCTCTTGCCGGATCTGCGGGTCGGGCAGCACGTCGACGGCGGTCACGGGTGCGCCGGCTCGACGCAACGCCTGCAGCGCCCGGGCCGAGTTTCCGCACATCGCGAACGCCGGCGTCCCTTTCATGAAGATGGCAACGTCCGAGCCGTCGATCACCTCGTTGATCTTGTCGCTGTAGCTCACGTCGCTCCCTTCGTCTTGATCCGCAACTCGTGGATGGTCCCGTCGGCGAGCGGTTCCGAAAGTGCCTCGTAGACACGGCGGTGTTGCTCGACAAGCGAGAGGCCGTTGAGCGAGGGCGCGGTCAGGACGACCTGGAAATGATCGCCACCGCCGGTCCGGTCGATCACGTCGAGCTCGGTCGCATCGGGAAACGAGCGCTCGAGCAGCGATCGCAGCGGTTGTGTGCTCACCCTTCGATCGTAGCGACCGCGGCTACAATGCCGCCGCGCGGATGTGGCGGAATTGGTAGACGCGCACGGTTCAGGTCCGTGTGCCCGTAAGGGCGTGGAGGTTCAAGTCCTCTCATCCGCATTCTGAGGAGAGCCCCACTTCTCGTCGCGGCGGCTTTGACGGTCGCCGTCTGTCTCTCCGGAGACGTGCTCGGCGCGCGGCGCGCCGGTCCAACGACGGAGGTCGTCGTCACCCTGAAGGCACCCGCACTCGCCGCGTTCGGGCGCACCTTCCAGTCGGCCTCACACGCGGCCTATGCCCGGCAAATGGCCGCCGCGCAGTCGGAGCTCGTGCGGCGCGTGCAGTTGGCGGTCCCCGCGGCACAGGTGCGCTGGCGCTACCGCCTCGTCGCAAACGGGTTTGCGGTCGCCCTCCCGCGCTCCGAGCTCTCGCGGCTCGCACACGTCCCGGGCGTCGCCCGGATCTGGCCGAGCGTGCGCTATCACGCGCTGCGCGAGCTCGCCGGGCCGGAGCAGATCGGCGCCGACAAGCTCTGGGGGGCGGCCTTCGCGACCGCCGGCAACGGCATGAAGATCGGGATCATCGACGACGGGATCGACGCCTCCAACCCGTACTTCGACCCGAGCGGCTTCCAGTATCCGCCCGGCTTCCCGAAGGGAAAGACCCAAGAGGCGACGGCGAAGGTGATCGTGCAGCGGACGTTCGCGCCGCCGGCGCCCGCCTGGAAGTACGCGAACACCCCGTTCGACCCGACCGAGTCGTTCCACGCCACGCACGTCGCCGGTATCGCAGCCGGGGACCACGGCACGAACGCCAAGGGCGCCGCCATCTCCGGCGTCGCTCCGAACGCCCAGCTCGGCAACTACAAGGCGCTCACGATCCCGACTCCGGGCTTCGGGCTGGACGGGAACAGCGCCGAGCTCGCCGCCGCGATCGAGTCGGCCGTCTCCGACGGGATGAACGTGATCAACCTCTCCCTCGGCGAGCCGGAGGTCGAGCCGTCCCGCGACCTCGTCGTGCATGCGATCGATGCGGCGGCCGCCGCGGGCGTCGTTCCGGTCGTGGCGGCCGGGAACGACTTCACCGACTTCGGCTACGGCTCTGTCTCCTCGCCGGGCAGCGCGCCCGGCGCGATCACGGTCGCGGCGGTCGACGCGGCGAACGTGATCGCCGGCTTCTCGTCGGCCGGGCCGACGCCGGTCTCGCTGGCGATGAAACCGGATGTCTCGGCGCCGGGCGTGTCGATCGTCTCGTCGCTGCCCGCGAGCGAGGGGACCTTCGGCCGGCTGAGCGGTACGAGCATGGCGTCGCCCCACGTCGCCGGGGCGGCGGCGCTCCTGAAGGATCGCCACCCCCAGTGGACGGTCGCGCAGATCAAGTCGGCCCTCGCTCAGTCGGGCGACCCGGTACGGAGCGCCGGAGGCTCCGAGGTCACCTCCACCCGTGAGGGGGGCGGCGTCGTGAACCTCCCGCGCGCCGACGTGCCGCTGATCTTCGCCTCGCCCACCGGCCTCTCGTTCGGACGCGTTCGGCCGGGCTCGAGCTCGTCGAAGACCGTCACGCTCACCGACGCGGGTGGCGGTGCCGGGCCGTGGGCCGTGACCACGCTCGTGCAGAGCGGCACGGCCACGCTCGCCGTTCCGCCGACGGTCACCGTGCCGGGCCCGCTCGCCGTCACGGGGCAGGCGGCGGCCGGAGCTACCCCGGGCGACGTCACCGGCTTCGTAGTGCTGACGCACGGCGTCGACGTCCGGCGCATCCCGTTCTGGTTCGCGGTCAGCGCACCGCAGCTCGGCAGCGAGGCTCACGGAGCCCTCGTGCGCCCGGGCACTTACCGCGGCACGACGAAGGACGGGCCGACGCTCGTCTCCGTCTACCGCTACCCGACGGGTGGAGACGTCTCGTACCCGGGCCCCGAGCGCGCCTACCGCGTACACGTTGTCGGATCGCCGGCGAACTTCGGCGTCGTCGTGCTGTCCGGGCACGCCGTGCCGCACGTCACATTCGCGGGGTCGGAGGATCATCTCGCGGGGTACGCGGGACTGCCGCTGAACCTGAACCCGTACGGACGATCCTACGGCGCGCGGGTTCACGTCGCGGGTGCGGTGCTTCCGGCAACCGGCCCGTACGACGTCGTCTTCGACACGCGCTCGGGCGCGGACGCCGGGCCGTTCACCTTCCATTTCTGGGTCGGCGACGTGTCCCCGCCGAAGCTGAAGCTGGCGTTGAGCCACGGTGACATTCGGATCGCGGCGTCCGATGCGGGCTCCGGTGTCGATCCGTCGTCGATCGTCGCGACCCTCGACGGCAAGGCCGTGGCCACGAAGTGGCTGGGCGGAGCGATCAGGATCGCCGCCCGGCCGGGGCGGCACCTGCTCGTCCTTCGGGTCGCCGACTACCAGGAGACGAAGAACATGGAGGACGTCCCGCCGATCCTCCCCAACACCGCCACGCTCCGCGCGACCGTCCGCGTTGGTGTCTGACACCCGCTCGAGCTGCGACGCCGGGCTGAGGTGCGAAGAGGTGTCAGACACCCTTGTCGGACAGACGCGAGAGCGCGTCCTGAGACGGTTGGTGTCTGACACCCGCCCAAGAAGCGAGGCCGGGCTGAGGTGCGAAGAGGTGTCAGACACCTTGTCGGAGAGACGCGACAGCGCGTCCTGAGAGGGTGTCAGACACCAAGACGCGAGAGCGCATCCTGAGACGGTGTCCAGACACCTTGCCGGACACCGGGGCGGCTCCGCCCTGCCTAGTCGCGGTCGTCGATTCTAGTCGCGGTCGTCGATTGTCGGCAGCGCGGCGAGGTCGCGCTCCACCGCTTTCGCGAAGTCGTCGGTCTCAGTCTCCACGACCCGCAGGTGCGACTTGCGCCGCTTCCGCTGGCGCCGGAGGTCCGTGTCGAGCCCGGTGCGCCGCGCGAGGCGTGGCCACTCGGCCGCGCCGAGCAGCACGACGGCGGCAGCGAGGAGGACGACCGCGATCAGGCTCACGGCCACAGGATAGGTGCCGGGCACCAATCGGGGCGGCCCTGACAGACTTGCGGCCGATGAGCAGCGCCCGCGTTCTCCCTCTCCTCCTGGTCGCTTTGCTCGCGGCCGGCTGCGGCTCCCCCGGTGAAACGACGACCGCCGTGCCCGAGACGACGACCGCGACGACGACGCACGTCCCGGTCTCGCCCGCGCCGACCACGCTCACCGTCTTCCGCGTGCAGGACGGCAAGCTGCGGGCGGAGGCCGTGCGCGTCCCCCACACCACCGCGGTCGCCTCGTCCACGCTCGGGGCCCTCGGGCTCGCCGCCCCGGTGACGATCGCGAGCGGTACGGCGCACGTCGCCCTCGAGCACGCCTCTGCGGACGAGATCGCTGAGATCGTCTACTCGCTCACCCGGTTCCCGTCGATCAAGCGGGTCGACGTTGCAGGGCGGAACGGCCTGACGCGCGACGATTTCGCCGCCTACCTGGCCCCGATCCTCATCGAGGAGCCCGGCGCCGGGGCGGAGGTGCCGCTCGCGATCAAGGTCACCGGCAGCGCGAGTGTGTTCGAGGCCACGTTCGTGCTCGAGGTCGTCCGCGACGGCAACGTGCTCGACAGGCAGACGGTGACCGCTTCGGAGGGCGCACCGGCCCGGGGGACGTTCGAGGCGACGCTTCACTCGCCGTCACCCGGCGCCGCGACGATCTCGGCGTTTGCTCCGTCGGCCGAGAACGGCGCGCCGCAGCATCAGGTCGCCGTGCCCGTGACCGTCACGCCTTGATCTGCTGTGCGAGCACCCAGAGCCCGGCGACGGTGTAGACCACCATCAGCCCGACCAGGGGCGCCTGCGTCAAGAGCGCCCGCCCGCGCGTGGAAGCGCGCAGCGCAAACCGGTGGGCCGCGAAGACCGCTGCGACGTGGCCCGCGACGATCAGCAGGATCTGGATCCACCATACGAGCCCCGCAGGGGCGATCCCCTTCGACAGCGCGTACTCTCCCCAGCCGAGGGGGTTCCAGGAGAGCCCTAACGGGTCGATGATCACGCCGAGAGTCGCCTGCCCCGCGATCAGGAGATAGGCGAAGTAGTGCGCCGTGAAATAGACCGCTGCGATCGGGATCAGCGTCGGCGCGAGCGCGACCGCGTGACGGCGCGCCACGAGTAGGTAGGCGGCCACGAAGACTGCGACCACGGCGACCATCGAGAGCGTCTGCAGCACCGCGACGTGCTGCGCGAGGAACGACCACCGCTCCCAGAACCACTGCTGGAACGTTCCGAAGCGGTTTGTCTGCGACCAGCCGTCGAAGACGACGGTCGCGAGCGTCGCGAGCACGAACGCCGCACCGCCGACGGGCAGCGGCGGATCAGTCCGCAGCCCGGCGCCGTACGGCCTCAGCCGCGCGGAGCGTGCATCGGGAGCGGCCGACGCCCACTCCTCCGGAACGAACGGGAGCAGCTCGAGCGGCGAGAAGCGCGACAGCGTCCGGGCGAAGACCGAGAAGAGCTCGACGTTGCCGAGCCACGTCTCCGCACCGTAGAGCCCACAGCCCACAAGCGTCGCGATCGCGTACGCGATGAGCAGCAGGGCGAGGGTGCGCGGGTCCTTGGCGTTCGGCCAGATCAACTCCATCCACGACCAGACGAGTAGGAGGGCGACGGCGGGCCACTGTCCGAGCCGCGCCGGATACGCGAGGGGCTGCACTCCTCGGCGTGCGAGCGCGCGGTCGAGGGCGCGGGCGCCCGCGTTCAGGGGCGAGATGTGCTCCCAGATGTCGCCGAGGAGCCACGAGACGATTCCGAGCCCGACCCAGAAGTCGACCCAGGTGAGGACGGTGATCGGGTTCTCGAAAAACTCCGACGCCTGCGTGCTCGTCGAGACGAGCCCGCCGATCAGCCCCACGAGCAGCAGGAGCGAGACCACGCCGCGCGCCGCGACCCCGAGCCGGAGGCGCCGGGCGAGCGGATACAGATCGAGGCCGCGGCGCTCTGGCGCCGGCCGCTCGGAGACGGCGAGCGCCGCCGCGGGCGCCGAGAGCAGCACGGCCGAGCCGCCGGCGGCGACGTACAGCCAGATCGGTAGCGGAAACTTGTAGGAGATCGGCGCGGCGTGCGCGAGCAGGCCCAGCATCGGCGGAACGATACTGAGGAAACCTGTCGCTACAATGCGCGCCGCCGAACGGCCGGTCCCCGGTAGCTCAATTGGCAGAGCATCTGACTGTTAATCAGAGGGTTGTTGGTTCGAGTCCAACCCGGGGAGCTAGGGAAGCCCTGCGCGAACACAGGACTTCCCGACCCCACGATCTAGCCCGTCTGTGTCCGTGACCGAGCCCTTCGCGGCTGCGCTTGTGCTCGAGAGCAGCCCCTATGCGTGCGGCTATGTCGGCCCTAGACCGGCGGCCAAGGACTTCGGACGCCTCCGGATGTACCGCCTCGGTCGGCGCTGAATCCCGGGCAAGCCGCAACAGATCCCATCTGTCACGATCTGCTCATGCGCGCACGCGCCGTCGTGTTCATGCTCAGTGGCTTCTTGTTGCTCCTTGCTGGCCCCGCTGCGTCGTCGACGGCAGTGCGCCTCGCGCCCGGCGCTCCGCGACCGCTACCGCGGGTGACACTGATCTCTGACTCGGTCGCGGGTGCGATCTGGTTCGACATGGGTGCGAGGGCCGCGCTCGCCAGGGGTGTAGACCTCTTCCTCGAGCCCGGCGAAGCTCGCCGTCTCGGAGGAGATACCCCGCCGGGCGGAGCACCGCCAACCGCGCTTCAACTCATCGCGATGCTCGGTCACCGTCTGGGGCCGACGGTGATCATGTGTGTCGGCTACAACGACGTCCCGGCTCAATACAGCCTGAACATG
This sequence comes from Actinomycetota bacterium, assembly GCA_030774175.1. Next base: position 11,992 of record JALYLO010000249.1, on the reverse strand, counting down.
GCTGCTGCACTTGACGCGCTCCGCGGAGCGGGGGTCAAGCACGTGCTGTGGGCGACGCTTCATGTCAGCCCTGAGCATCTGAGCTACGTCACGATCAACGACGCGATCCTGGCAGCGGCGGCGCAGCACCTCGAAGTCGTCGTCGTGGACTGGAATGCGTACGCGAGCGAGCATCCGGAGTGGTTCCAGCCCGATGGAGTGCACGTCATGGGCGACGGCCCTCGAGCGATGGCGCGCCTGTTCCACGCGAGCCTCGTGAAGCTTGGGATCCCGGCCCAACTGTCGTAGACCCGTTCCGCTCAGCCGCGAAAGGCGATCGTTGACTGACTGCGCTTTCCTGTCGTGCCGACGGCGTGGAGCACGAGCTGGTACCCCTTACCGCGGCTCAGGCCGCGTGTTGCCAGTACAGCTTCGACAACGAACGCTTGCGCTTGCGAGATTGACGCGCTCAGGGTCGACGCCGGCCGTTTTAAGATCGTCGCGGCCAGCCTGCTGCCGGGTTGCAGCCTGAGGTCGAGCCGGGTGCGCGGGTCGCGGACGGTAAGCGTTAGCGACGCGCGCCTATCGACACGGACTTGAACACGCACCGCTGCGACGCCGGCGGAGCGGACGACAGACAGCGCTGTCGCTGCGCCGGCCCGGCGCGTCAGGTGCGGAGCGGGTTGGTCAGGAATGATCGCAAGTCGACCAATCGAGTCTCCTATGTAGTTGGTGAACCAGAGGGCGCCGTCCCGGCCTGCAGCGATCCCTACGGGAAACTGGATCGCCGGCTCCGTGTACCTGCTGATGATCCCGCCGGTCGTGATCCGCACGATGGAGCCGTCGCGGTCTGTAGCCCAGAGCGCCCCGTCGGGCCCGGAGGTGACCGCAAGCGGATGACCGACGGTGCTCGGGTCTCCGTAGCTGCTGACAACCCCGGCCGTGGTGATGCGCCCGATCGACCCCGAATCGTCTGTGAACCAGAGCGCGCCGTCGGGGCCGGTCGTGATGCCGGCGGGATAGCGGATGCGAGGATCGGTGTAGGTGCTGACCGTGCCGTCGACAGCGATTCGCCCGACCGAGCTCGCGAGGTAGTTCGTGAACCAGAGAGCACCATCCGGACCGGGTGCGATCCCATAGGTGCCCCTCATCCTCGTCGTGTCGATGAACAATTTGACGACACCGTTCGTCGTCATCCGCCCGATCGACTTTGCCCCTGTTGTGAACCAGATTGCACCATCGGGGCCCGCCGCGACTCCGACCGCGAAGGAGCCGCTGCTGTTGGAGGCGGGGAAGGAGGCGGGGAAGCTCGTCACGACACCGGCGACCGTGATCCGCCCGATGGATCCAGTGCCGTTGAGAAACCAGAGGGCTCCGTCAGGTCCGGACGTGATCCCGGTTGGCGTTGCGATGTTGGGATCGGTGTAAACGCTCAGGACGCCGTGCGGCGTGATCCTTCCGATCGAGTGGCCCTCTTCGTTCGTGAACCAGATTGCGCCGTCGGGGCCTGCCGTGATCCCCTGCGGCCGATTAACGGCCGGCCCGTCGAACGTCCGGACCGAGACCGACGGCGGCACCCCGCCGAGGCTCCCGGTGGCGAACAAGGCTGAGACGACGGTTGCAGCACCAAACACCACAGGTCTGGGCATCACGGCGCGCGCGATCATCGAACATCAAAGCTACTGGCGAGCACGGCCGATCGACAATGCGTGACCGGTGTCGGTACGCCGCCTCGCCGGCTCGGCACCCGCGGAGGTGCGACTCAGATGGGATCGAGCTCAAGGGCGGCGTGCACGTTTGTACCGGTGCCGCTCAACCATGCGGCACAACATCTCTCGGCCGCTCCATGCGTGACAAGAACGTGACAATAACCCCATCACGCGCTCTCACCTCGCCGGTCGGTCGTGCACAGTCGTTCGAGAAACGCCTCGGCCTCTCGCGCGGACGGAACGATGCCCTTCGTTTTGTACTCCTGCCGCGCTTGCTGCGCGCACGTGGTTGCCGCGTCGAGCCGCTCAACCAGCCGAAACATCTCGGCCGAGTCCATCAGCACGTCACCGCGTAGTTCGAGGTAGTCGGTCGCCTCGGCAAGCTCGACCGCCTCGCGTGCGAGTACCTCCGCGCGTCCTAACTCGCCCCGACGCGCAAGCAGCTTCGCGCGCGCGCCGCGCCATCTCGCCTGCGTCTCGATGTCGTCGCTTGAGCCCGCCTTCCTGGCCAGCTCCACGTAATGCTCCGCCTCGTCGTACTTGCCCAGCGTGCAGGCGCCTTCTCCGCTAGTTCGGCCGCTCGCGTCGAGAGGTAGCCCCGCTCACCCACCGCGAGGAAGATGTCGCAGCTCTCCCGCCATTTCTCCTCGGCCTTCTTCGGATCGCCGGCAAGCACCTCGACCTGAGCCCGTTTGTGCTTACTGGTCGCCAATCCCACAAGAGCTCCAAGCTCCTCCAGCATTGCCTCACTCCGCTCACTCAGCCGCCGCGCCGAATCGATGTCGCCGTGACACGCGGATTGGACTGCGACCAGGCTGAGCAGCCGCGCCTCTGTGAGCGGCCCGGCCTCGCTTGAAGCCAACATAGCCTCACTACGTGGTAATGCCTCGGCGACTGTCATCGGGCCGGCAGACCAAGCTTCCGTCACACGTGCCCGAGCCTCCTCTTCTCCGCGACGATTGCTCGTCCGGGCCATGTGCTCAAGCGCACGTTCCAGTGCGCCGGCGCTGTCACCGAATCGGCAGGCGCTCCAGCCCACCTCGCTGAGAAGCCTCCAGGCCTTCGCGATCCCCTGCTCGTCGCCGAGTTCTTCGAAGACGCGGATCGCTTCATCCGCGATCGCAGGAATGCGCGCCGTTCCCCCCTCGATGTCCGTCCTCAGTCGGAGCAACTCGCGATCGACGACCACATGATGCTCGATGCGCCGCTCGCCTGCCGCCCGCGCGCCCGAGAGCGCCTCGTCGAGGAGCTCTCCAGCGCGGCCGAGGTCACCGACGATGGCAAGAGCGCTGGCGAGATCTGCGACCACCTGAAGACGCGACGGATCGCGGGACTCGAGCAGGCGCGCGGCGCGGTCAAGGAGATTCGCCGCGGCCCGCATATCTTCGCGCGCCGTCGCCTTTCGACCCGCTGTGATGAGCCGATCGGCTGCGCGCTGCGCGAGCCGCTGAGTCTCCTCGCCGGGCAAGCCGAGCTCCACTCGATAGCCCTACGGCTGCTCAAGGTGGTAGCCGGTCATCTCCTCAAGCTCGACAAGGTCGGCTCCTTGGGTGTCGAGCCAGGCGGCGAACCGCTCGTGCAGCTCGGCTCGCGCCGCCTTTGGCAGCGCCTCGTACGCAGTGTCGCGGATCAGAGAATGACGGAATCGGAACGCCTCATCGCCGTCGACAAGCGGTCGGTCGGACCGGATGAGTTCCTTGCGGACCAGCCCGAGCAGCCGTCTCGCGACCTCCCGTTCCTCGGGGGCCAACGCCTCGATAGCTCCGCGATGGAACACCTGGCCTTCGACGGCACCGTATTCCAGCAGCGCGCGCTCGCGTGGATCGAGCTGGTCGAGCCTCGCCGCGAGCAGCGCTCGGATCGTCGCCGGCACGACGACGTTTTCGTCAGGATTGTCGCGCACGAGCGCGAGCATCTCTTCGACGAACAGTGGGTTCCCTTCCGCGGCCACGCGAACTCTCGCGCGCAGCACCTCGTCAACCGGCGCCAGACTTTCGATCAGCTCGTCCGTCTCCTTGGGCGATAGCGGCTCGAGGAGCACCGTCGTCGCATTCAGCTTGCCGCCTGCCCACCCAGCGCGGCGGTCGAGCAACTCGGGCCGCGCCAGGCAGAGCAGCAGGACCGGAGCGTCGCGCGAGAAGTCGGCAATGTGCTCGATCAAATCGAGTAGTGCGGGCTCGCCCCAGTGCAGGTCTTCGACAACCATGACGAGCGGCCGCTCCGCTGCTTCCCGCTCCAGCATCTTGCGGATCGCCCACGCGATCTCCTCGGGCGTCGTCGGCTCATCCGTCTCCCCGAGCAGCGCCGCCACCGCGAGTGCCCCGGTCGCGTCTGTTGGGCGTGCCGCGAGCTGCCGGACCAATTCGACGACCGGAAAATAGGTGATTCCCTGTCCGTAGGAAAGGCAGCGACTCCGCACGACGATCGCATCGTCGAGGGAGGCCAAAAATTCCATCACCAGACGCGACTTGCCGACCCCGGCCGCCCCGAGCACGGTGAACAGTTGGCAGGAACGGTCGCGCGCTGCTTGGTCAAAAGCGTCGCGGAGGCGGTCCAGCTGCCGCGCACGCCCGATCATCGGCCCCTCCATGCGTCGCTCGATCAACGATGCGGCCGGATGGACCGAAAGAAGTCGGTATGCCGTAACCGGATTGGTCTTACCTTTGAGGTGGAGCGCTTCGAGTGGCTCCGCATCGACGGTGCCACGCACGAGCCGAAACGTCTCCTCCCCGATCAACACCTCTCCCGGGTTGGCCGCCTGCTCGAGCCCGCCGCGACGTTGACAGCGTCGCCGGTAGCGAGCCGTTCCGCGGTGCCTGTGACGATCTCGCCGGTCGTGACCCCGATCCGGCCCTCGACCCCGAGTTCGGGGAAGGCCTCGCGCATCTCGATCGCGGCGCGCACGGCGCGTAGAGCGTCGTCTTCATGTACGACCGGGATACCGAAGATCGCCATCACCGCATCACCAATGAATTTCTCCACCGTGCCTTCGTGGCGCTCGACGATCTGCCTCATGCGCTCGAAGTAGCGAGCGAGCAGCGCTCGCAGGGACTCCGGGTCGAGCTTCTCGCCCATCGCCGTCGAGCCGGTCAAATCGCAGAAGAGGACACTGACCGTCTTTCGCTGTTCGCGCGCCGCCGGTGCCTCGACGATCGGCGCTGCGCAGAACCCGCAGAACTGGAAGCCGCCAGGGTTCTCTTTGCCGCAACTCGGACAAGTCGACATGCGCGGAGTCTAGGAGTGCCTGCCGCGGTTCGCGCGGGCCAAATGCGGGCCAACCCCAGAGTCGTTCCGAGTTGCTGAGGGTCGAGTGCGATCGCTGTTTGCCGGTACGACGCGAAAAGTCGCCGCTAGCCGGTCGCAGCGGGTTGCCTTAGAACTGGTTCGAGTCCAACCCGGTGAGTTAGGACAAGGTCGCGACACGCTCCAGCAGCCGCTGTAGCGACTCCTGGAGCTCTTTCGTCCGCAGCGGATCGGAGTGCTGGAGCTCGCGGCGGAGCTCGCGCTCGCGCAGCCGCCAGATCAGCTCCTCGCCGGTCGCGTCGTCGATTCCCTCGGCCACCGCGCGTGCGTCGAGCTCGGCGAGCAGGCCGACCGCGGCCGAGTCGAGCGGAGCGCCGTCGACGATGTGCGCACGGAGCAGCCGGTGAGCGGGGTCGTAGAAATGGTCCTCGGTCAGCTCCGCGAGCAGTGGCCTCAACCGCTCGTGCGCCAGTACGCCGGCGAGCGCGTTGCGCTCGAGCTTCGCGCTCGCGTCGAGCACGCGCTGAGAGGCCGGTGCCGCCGCGCGCGCTGACGCCGAGCCTGCGCGCAGCTGCACCGTCATGCCCAGCTTGTCGTTGGCATACCGCCACGCGTCCTGCCGCTCGGGCGAGTCCGGCGCCTCGTCGAGCAGCACCTTCACGGCCCTGAACGCGCTCTCACGGTCGTCCGCGCGGTCGATCTCGATTCGCACGCGGTAGAGGAGGTACGGCTCGGCGCCGGCGAGTCGAGCCTCGAAGCCCTTCGGCTCGTCGGCCGGGTCGATTCCCGGCGGGAGCGGCACGACCTTCACGTCGAAGCCCTGGTGGACGGCGAGCGCCATCCCGCGCAGCGTCGCCGTCTCGCCGGCGGCGTCGCCGTCGAATGCCAGCCACAACCGCTTCGTCAGGCGCCCGAGCTCCTTCAGCTGCTGCTCTGTCAACGCGGTGCCCATGCACGCGACGACGGGCTGGAAGCCCGCCTGCCTCAGGGCGAGCACATCCGTGTTGCCCTCGACGACGCAGGCGCGGTCTTCCTTCGCGATCGCTGCGCGCGAACGGTCGAGCCCGTAGACGACCCAGCCCTTGTGGAAAAGCTCGGACTCCCGCGTGTTGACGTACTTCGCCGGCAACGGGTCGTCCTCGTGCAAGCGGCGGGCCTGGAACCCGAGCACCCGGCCTCGCGCGTCGGCGAGGGGGAAGAGCAGGCGGCGCTGGAAGTAGTCGTCGCCGCGCTGGCGCGTCAGCCCTGCCGCGCTCAACTCGTCATTCGTGAAGCCCTTCTCGAGCGCCTTGCGCGTGAGGCTCGCCCCGCCGAGCGCGAGCCCGAGGCGGAACTCCCGGCACACGTCCTCGCCGAGCCCGCGTCCCTTCAGGTAGTCGCGCGCCATCCCGCCCGCCTGGGAATCCCAGAGGGTGCGCTCGTAGAAGGTCGCGGCCTGGTCGAGCACGGCGAAAAGCCGCTCGCGACGCTTGCGCGCCTGATCCTGGGCCGGCGAGCTCTCCTCGTACTCGATCGGCACGCGGAAGCGCTCGCCGAGCCACTCGATCGACTCGGCGAAGTCCAGGCCCTCCGTCTCGCGGACGAACGTGATCAGGTCGCCCTTCGCGCCGCAACCGAAGCAGTAGTACAGCTTGTCGACGGCGTTCACGGAGAACGACGGCGTGCGCTCCTCGTGGAACGGGCAGCGGCCGGTGTAGCGCCCGCCGGCCTTGCGAAGCTGGGTGCGCGCCGACACGACGTCGACGAAGTCGGCGGCCGCCTTGACGGCATCAACGGAGGTGTCCTTGATCCGCGCCATCAGGGACTCACAATCACAACTGCTCCGCGTATGACAGCGCGAACCGGTCGGTCATCCCCGCGACGAACTCGACGATCTCCTCCTGTGAGTCGCCGCGCGCGGTGAGGTGAAAGTAGATGCGGCGGAGCGCGGAGCGCGCGCGGTCGTGCTCGGGCTTCGTCGACTCGCCGAGGTAGACCCGGGCGAACATGAAGCTGCGCAGCGAGAGCATCGCCGAGCCGACCTCGTCGCTCTGCACGATGTCTCCAGCCCGCGACGAGGACTCGACGAGGTCGTGGACGAGCGTGTCGATTCGCTTGGCGCCGGTCGGCCCGAGCGTGTCGAGTTCCTCCCGCGGCAGGTCGGTCTGCTCGAGGATGCCGTAGCGGATCGCGTCGTCGATGTCATGGTTGATGTACGCGACCCGGTCGACGATCCGGACGATCTTCCCCTCGAGTGTCGCGGGCTCCCGCTCGCCGGTGTGCGTGAGGATCCCGTCGACAACCTCCCAGGAGAGGTTCAGCCGGCGCGCAATGCGTGCGGACTGCTCGTTGTGCCGGAAGCCGCCGCCACCGCTGGAGCGCAGCAGCTCGTCGAGCACGGATTCGCCCGCATGCCCGAAGGGTGGGTGGCCCATGTCGTGCCCGAGGCCGATCGCCTCGGTGAGGTCCTCGTTCAGCCTTAGCGCCCGCGCTACGACGCGCGCGATGCCCGTCGTCTCCAGCGTATGCGTCATCCGGGTGCGGTAGTGGTCGCCGGCCGGGTCGATGAAGACCTGTGTCTTCCCCTTCAGGCGCCGGAACGGCTTCGAGTGGAGGATCCTGTCCCGATCGCGCTGAAACGGCGTGCGCACACTGCACTCCTCCTCGACGCGCTCGCGGCCTCGGCTCTCGTAAGAGCGGACGGCGAGCGGCGAGAGGGCGTGCTCCTCCAGCCCGCGGATGCGGGAGGAGAAGGCGTCGGCGACGTTCCCGGCGAGCTCGGGCACGGGTCCAGGCTAGATGATGATCTGGACGGTCCCGCCGTCGGCCGACCAGGCCGCGCCGGTCACATACGAGGCCCGTTCGGACAGCAGGAAGAGGATCACCGCCGCGATCTCCTCCGGCTCGGCCAGCCGCCCGAGCGGTCTCCCGGCGCCTACCTTCGCGAGCACCTCGTCCCGGCCGCCCTGCTGCTCCGCGAGCCCGCCCGGGCCGAGCCAGGCTTGGGTCGCGGTGGGCCCGGGCGTGACGGCGTTGCAGCGAATCCCGTCCTTTGCGTAGACGTCGGCAACGAGGCGCGAGAACGAGAGCATCGCGGCCTTCATCACCGAGTAGTCGGGCATGGAGGTCGACGGCCGCTTCCCCGCCGACGACGAGACGTTCACGATCGACCCGCTGCCACTCTCCAGCATGCCCGGCAGCGCTGCTCGCGTCGCGCGCACGGCACTCATCAGGTTGAGCTCGAACGAGGCCTGCCAGTCTTCGTCAGCCAGCTCCTCGAGCTTGCGGATGTCCGTTCCACCGACGTTGTTCACGAGGCAGTCGACCCGGCCGAAGGCTGCGACCGCAGCGCCGATCAGCTCATCCGCCGCGCCCGCCTGCGTCAGGTCGGCGGCGACGTGCACGTCGCCGGCGCCTTCCTTGCGCCGGCCGGAGGTGACGACGCGCGCACCCTCCTCTTGCAGCTGCCGCGCGACGGCGAGCCCGATTCCGCCGGTCGAGCCCGTGACAACGCACACCTTGTGCTCCAAGCCAAGCTCCATGACGTCGCTACGTTAGCGCGGTGACGACGATCCTCCTCGCCCGGCACGGCGAGACCGACTGGAACCGCGAGGGCCGCTGGCAGGGGTGGGCCGATCCGCCGCTGAACGCCACAGGCCGAGCACAGGCACGCTCGCTCGCTCGCCAGCTGCGCCACGCGCACTTCGACGCCGTCTACGCGAGCGACCTGCGGCGCGCACACGAGACCGCCGCGATCGTGGCGGGGCCGCACGGCGTCCCCGTCGTCGCCGATTCGGGCCTCCGCGAGATCGACGTCGGCTCCTGGTCCGGCCTCACCCGCGCCGAGCTCGAGGCTCGTTTCCCTGGCGGCGAGCGCCCCGACGGGGAGACGCGCGAGCAGCACGCCGGGCGTGTTCTCGGCGCCGTCGAGCGGATCGCGCGCGACCATCCGGGCGCGCGGATCCTGCTCGTCACGCACGGCGGCACGATGCGCGCGCTGCGCAGCCACGTCAGCGACGAGCCGTTCCATCCAATCGAGAACTGCGGCGTTCTCGAGCTCCACTTCCGCGACGATCGCCTCGCGCTGCCGATCCGCTAGGTTCCGAGGTCAGGGCATGGAGGACTACACCAACAAGTACAAGGGCGAGCAGGTCGAGATCGCTCTCTTCGGCGGCGAGTACCAGGACGGCGTCCTGACCGCTTACTGCTACCTCGAGGACGTCGCGCACGTCGAGCTGAACGGGCACATCCTGATTCCACTCCAGAACGTGGCCTCGCTGCACTGCTCAAGCCGCTGCGACGCCCCAGAGCCGGATTGGCCGCCGCGCGGGCTCGCCGAAGACGACCCCGACGAGCCGACCGACGAGCCCTAACTCACGATGGCGAGCCGGCGGCTCCTCGTCCTCCGCAACGCCCTGAAGGCGTGGCTCCTCCTCGCCGGCTTCGCGCTCCTGCTCGGCTTCGCCGGGTGGCAACTCGGCGGTTACCGGCTCGCGCTGCTCTTCCTGGGCTCGGCGGTGCTGCTGGCCGGCGCCCTCTACGGGTACGCCGACCGGATCGTGATGGGGATGGTCGGCGCGCGCGAGCTGTTTCAGGGTGAGGCGCCGGCACTGCACTCGACGATCGAGCGGCTCTCGGCCCGTGCCGGTGTCGTGAAGCCGAAGCTCTACGTGCTTCCGGACGGCTACCCGCGCGCGCTCTCGGCCGGCCGCGGCGCGGGCGGCGGCGCCGCGCTCGCGCTCTCGGTGGGGCTGATGGGGGTCGCCTCTCCGGCCGAGCTCGAGGGGATCGTCGCGCACGAGCTCGCGCACCTGCGCCACCGCGACGTGCTCGTCCAGACGGTCGCGGTCGTGATCGGGGCGGCGATCGTCGAGGCCTCCCGCCTCGGCGGCCTGCTTCAGCGCGCGCTGCTCTTCGTGCTCGGTCCGCTCGCGGCCGCCGTCGTGCACCTGCTGCTCTCGCCGAAGCGCGAGTACTATGCCGACCGCTTCGCGGCGGAGGTCTGCAACTCGCCTCACGGGCTCGCCGACGCGCTCATCCGGCTGGAGCAGGCGATGCAACTCGTCGCGTTCGAGGCGAGCCCGGCGACCGAGCCGCTGTACACGACGAACCCGTTCGCCGACGAGGGCCTCGCCGCCCTCTTCGCCTCGCACCCGCCGATCGGCGAGCGCGTACGCCGCCTGCGCGAGCTCGACCCAGGCTGGCGCGAGAAGCTCCGCGCCGCCTAGGAAAAGAAAGAGCCCCTTGCGGGGCTCTTGAAGAAATGGGCGGCGTCCTACTCTCCCGGGGGATTGCTCCCCGAGTACCATCGGCGCTCACGGGCTTAACTTCTCTGTTCGGAATGGGAAGAGGTGTTTCCCCGTCGCTATGACCGCCCAACTTGTGAGACGTGCTGCGCAGTTGTCGCACCGCACTTGTCGGCACTGCGCCCGTTCGGCGCATTTCGCCGCACCCTCAAAACTCCATAGCTACGACGATGAGCTCTAAATCAAGACCTCGAGCAATTAGTACGGATCCGCTGAACACATTGCTGTGCTTACACGTTCCGCCTATCAACGTGGTGGTCTTCCACGGCTCTTACTCTCTCTAGGAGATGGGAGGCCTCATCTCGAGGTGGGCTTCCCGCTTAGATGCTTTCAGCGGTTATCCCATCCAGACGTGGCTAATCAGCAGCGCCCTTGGCAGGACGACTGATACACCAGAGGTCCGTTCGTCTCGGTCCTCTCGTACTAGAGACGACTCCTCTCAAGCCTCCAACGCCCATGGTGGATAGGGACCGACAGTGTTGTTACTCCCGAGCGAACGCGCTCGGGGGCCAGGTCATTTCTGCCTGACTCTGCATGTCGCCATGCAGCTCGGACTGTATCTTCCGGGCCGTTACCGGCCTTGTCTGGCGTGCAGTCTCTGAGGATTCTGGACAGCTAACTAGCTCTACCCATCGCACCTTTCGGTAGCGACCGCCGCCGTTCATCGAGACAGCGATCTCTAGGAGCCGACCGAAGCCGGCGTGCGTGCGATGGTGACCGAGGGCCAACTCCCGCACGATCTCGGCGAACTTCTCGAAGTCCGCCTGCTTCGACGAGAGCATCGGGTTCCGTTCGAAGAATGGAATCACCCGTTCGAGCAAGTCCTCGCGCTTGCGCACGACCAGGACGAGCGTTCGATCGCGTTTGCTGTTCGGTCGGATGGAGCCACAACCCAGCCGATCGAGAATCAACCGGAGAACCTGAGCTCTGTCGCCGTTCTGGCTGACATGGAACTCAGGAACGAGTTGAAACCCAACACGGCAGGTCGCATTACGCTGCACCGAAACCGAGAAGCTTCCTTCTCCGTCGACGTAACCTGCGATGTAGCTATCCAGCCTTTCCTGCTGATTGTCCGCACCCGGCACGTTGTCACTATCGTAAACGTCCGGTCGGACGTCGACGATGAGTAGCGCGGGATACACGGAGTTTCCAGCATTTGGCCAGATTTATAGACAGCAATGGTCTACTGTCTCACGACGTTCTGAACCCAGCTCGCGTACCGCTTTAATGGGCGAACAGCCCAACCCTTGGGACCTACTCCAGCCCCAGGATGCGACGAGCCGACATCGCACGTTTCTCCGCCGTTACCGGCGGCGCAGACTATATCTTCACCCTGCTCGACCAAAGAGCGAGGGGTCGGCGTATTGCGGCGCTCGTTGATTTGCCGGCTCTGCCGGCCTCGAGCACCGCCTCGGCCCGGAGGCCTCAGTCGTTACGGGGTCACTTGCGGAAGCTTGTACCTGAACTCGGGTAACACGTGCGATTCGATCGCCTCGACCAGTCGGGTAGTTCCAACCACCGATACACGTATGCGGTGGTAGATCTTGTCCCGGTTCAGTGCTCCCTCGATCCCCCACTGGTCGCGGAGGAGGCGAAGCAGCACAGACTGGCTTCGTTGGTCGAACTGCTGCGTGTTCAGATACACCGAACTTCTCGATCTGCAGCCATCATCCATGAACCACACCGCCAAGGCGAGCGAAGAAAGCTCCACTTCCGGAGCTCGCTTCTTGCCCGATCCATAGAAGAGCTGAAAATACGGGGTGAGTGCCGGCAGGC
>JALYLO010000248.1 GCA_030774175.1 Actinomycetota bacterium | reverse complement strand
CCACGCCGCTCGAGCTCCGCGAGGAGCCCGAGCTCACCGAGCTCCGAGAGCCTCATCGACGGCGTGCCGGAGAGCCGGGTCGGCGGCCGCGCGGATCGCGGCGACGCCGGCTGCACCGGCGCGGATGCAGGCGGCGGCGTTCGAAGCGTCGATCCCGCCGATCGCGACGACCGGGACATCGACGGCGGCGCAGATCGCAGCGAGCCCGTCGAGGCCGATCGGCGGGTCGGCGTCGGCCTTCGACGGGGTCGCCCAAACCGGGCCGACGCCGAGGTAGTCGGCGCTCGTCGCGACCGCTGCCACGACGGTCGACGCAGAACGCCCGAGCAGCAGGCCGGCCTCCCGGGCACGGACGGCCCCGACGTCGCCCTGGCCGAGGTGCACGCCGTCGGCCCGGAGCGCCAGCGCCGCGTCGACGTCGTCGTTGACGACGAACGTGACCCCGAGCAGACGGAAGCCGCGTCCCCGTTTGACGACCGTCTCCGTCGTCGCCTTCACCCGCAACTGGACGACCGTCGCGCCGGCCTCGACGGCCCGCCGCGCGCCCTCCAGATCCTCGACGATCGCGTGCACGATCATCGCGCCTTCGCCCGCCCGTCGAGCGTCTCCGGATCGAGCGCGGCGAGCGCGTCGTAGAGCGCGGCGTGGAACGAGCCCGGCCCATGCGCAACGCGTGCGGCGTCCTCGCCCGCGACGCCGAATGCAACGAGCGCCTCGGCCGCAGCCTCGAGCGGGCGATCGTGGTTCACCGCGAGGAAGCACCCCGTCAGCGCGCTCGACATGCACCCGGTGCCGGTGATCGACGCCAGCAGCGCGTCGCCGTTGGAGATCGCAACGACCCGGGTGCCGTCGGAGACGTGGTCGACCGGCCCCGTGACGGCGGCGACGAGGCCGAGCCTCGCGCCCGCCCGGAGCGCGAGATCGCCGGCGTCGCCGCCGACGCCGATCGACTCGACGCCGCGCACCTCCGCGTCGACCCCGACGAGCGTCGCGATCTCGCCCGCGTTGCCCCGGAGCACCGTCACGATCACCTCGTCAAGGAGCCGTTTCGCTGTCTCGGTCCGGTAGACGGTCGCCCCGGCGCCGACCGGGTCGAGGACGACGGGGATGCCCCGTGCGTTCGCCGCGCGCCCGGCGGCCAGCATCGCGTCGACCCAGTGCCGCGAGAGCGTGCCGATGTTCAGCACGAGCGCACCTGCGAGCGCGACCATCTCCTCCACTTCCTCGGGCGCGTGCGCCATCACGGGCAGTGCTCCGAGCGCGAGCGTCGCGTTGGCGGTCTCGTTCATCACGACGTAGTTCGTGATCTGATGGACGAGCGGCTTTGCTTCGCGCAGCCGCCGGAGCGATTCGCCGGGAGTCAGTGTCGCGAACGTCAGGGTCACGGCCTTCCTTTCAGGTTGAGGACGTCGACTGGGCCGTCGCCGCGGCCGAGCTCGGTCAGGCCGTGACGCACAGCATCGGTCGCTGCACCTGCGGCTCCTCGCGCAGCCTCGACGAGCGGGAATCCGCGCGCGAGCAGTGCGGCGAGCGCCGCCGAGTGCGTGCAGCCCGCACCGTGGGTGGCGGCGACGTCGAGCCGTTCGACCGCGATCTCGACGTGCTCGCGGCCGTCGAAGAGGTGGTCGACGGGATCGCCGTGCCCACCCGTGACGATCGCCGCCGCCGCCCCGAGCTCGACCAGCCGCTCCGCGAGCTCACGGCGGGTCGCTTGTGATGAGTCATCACAAAGTACGCGGGCCTCGGCCAGGTTCGGTGTCACGACGGTGGCCAACGGGAAGAGACGGCTCACGAGCGCCTGCACTGCGGCGTCCTGGAGCAGCTTCGATCCGGACGAGGCGACCAGCACCGGGTCGACCACGAGCGGCACCAGGTGCTCGGCCAGGTAGTCGGCCACCACGTCGACGACCCGGCGCGAGAAGAGCATCCCGGTCTTGGCGGCATCGACGCCGATGTCGGAGAAGACCGCCTCGAGCTGCGCAACGATGAAGTCGGCCGGAAGCTCGTACACGGCGGACACGCCGACCGTGTTCTGCGCCGTGAGCGCGACGATCGCCGAGGCGCCGTGTGCGCCTGCCGCGGCGAAGGCCTTCAAGTCGGCTTGGATGCCCGCGCCGCCCCCGCTGTCGGAGCCGGCGATCGTGAGCAGGCGTGGAACGGTCAAACAGCCTCCCTTCGCCGGCATGACCCGGATCAGGTTCGACGGGTGTGATCTCAGCCCTCAGACGGGCACCCCGGTGGGTCGAGGCTAGCATCGCCCCATGACCAGGGCGCACTACGAGGGGCTTTCCGACGAGTACGCCGCGTTCATGGACGATCAGTCGCCCTACTACCTGACGGCGGCCGACGCACTGCGCCGGCTGCTTGGACCAGGCCCCGGCCGCTGCCTCGACCTCGGGTGCGGCATCGGCCATTTCATTCCCATCGCCACCGCTCTCGGCTGGACGGTGACCGGGGTCGACGTGTCAGAGGATCAGCTGCGTCATGCACGCGAGCGGCTCGCCGAAACGGAACTCGTGCTCGCAGACGCAACGGAGCTCCCGTTCCCGGATGCGACCTTCGACGCGGCGTACTCGACGTTCACGCACACCGACTTCGACGACTTCGCGGGCGCGATCCGCGAGGTCCGCCGTGCGCTCCGCCCCAGCGGGCGCCTGGTCTACGTCGGCAACCATCCGTGCTTCGTCGGCGCGACGCAGGAGCATCTCGAGGAGGGCCCGCCGCGCCTGCATCCGGGCTACCGCCGCGCTGGGTGGTGGTCGGCCGAGGCTGCGCCCGGAGCGGCCGCGACGGGGTGGCGGGCGCGGCTCGGCTCGTTCGTGCACCTGCCCCTCGCCCACTTCCTGACCGCGTTCGCCGGCCTCACGCTGCTCGCGGCGGAGGAGCTCGAGGACGGCTTCGAGTACCCGAAGACGATCGCCCTGTCGTTCGAGCAGCGGTTCGAGCGGCCGTGAGCGTCAGCGTCCTGGGCTGGGAAGGGCTGCTCCAGGGAGAGGAGGTCGCCTACCTCGGCGCCGAGCCGGAGCGCGAGGCGCGCTTCGCCGACCTGCCGGACGGACTCGACCCCCGCGTACGCGACGCGATCGCCGTGCCGCGGCTCTACGCGCACCAGCGCGAGGTGTGGGACGCCGTCGCCCGGGGCGAGCACGTCGTCGTGACGACGGGGACCGCGTCCGGCAAGACACTCGCGTTCAACCTGCCGGTGCTCGACGAGCTCGCGCGGCAGCCGAAGAGCCGCGCCCTCTACCTCTACCCGACGAAGGCGCTGGCGCAGGACCAGTTCAGGGCCCTCTCCGGCTACCGCATCCCTCGGTTGAAGCCGGCGATCTACGACGGCGACACGCCCGCCGAGCAGCGCTGGCAGATCCGCAAGTGGTCGAACCTGATTCTCTCGAACCCGGATATGGTCCACGTGGGTCTCCTGCCCAACCACGACCGCTGGGGCGACGTGCTGTCGAATCTGCGTTTCGTGATCGTGGACGAGGCGCACGTCTATCGGGGCGTCTTCGGCTCGCACGTCGCGAACGTACTGCGGCGGCTGCGGCGGCTGGCGCGGATCTACGGCGCGGAGCCGCAGTTCGTCTTCGCTACGGCGACGATCTCGAACCCGGGGGAGCTCGGCGCCGCGCTCCTCGGAGATCGGGTCACGGTGGTCGGCGACGACGCGGCGCCTCGCGCCGAGCGCACGATCGTGCTCTGGAACCCACCCCTCCTCGACGGCGAGCTCGCGCTGCGCGGCTCCGCGCTCGCGG
>JALYLO010000247.1 GCA_030774175.1 Actinomycetota bacterium | reverse complement strand
ATCCAGACGCGCTTCGGTGTCGGCTACAAGCTCGAGCCTGAGCCGAAGCCCTAGATCGTTTGGCCGCTGCCCGCCGCTGACGGCACGTCCGTCTGGTGCCAGAGCACGATCTTGCCGTCGCGCACGCGGAAGAGCGCGGCGGCCTTCTGCCCCGGCGCGTCGCACGCGTGCTGAGGGCGGGACTCGAGGCTGAAGACCACGAGCACGTCGACGGAATTGCGGCGGGAGACAGAGACGATCTTCCCTCCACACGGCAGGGCCGCGTTCCAGCGCACCGCATCGGCGTGGGTGGAGAGCGTCAGCTCGCCGTTCTGCACGATTCTCGCGCCGTGCGCGAACAGGAGGGCTGCGGCCTCGTTGTCGCTGCGGTCGAGGGCCGCGCTCCAGCTGCGCGCGACCTGTTCGGGCGACGCCGGCTTCGGGCCGCCGCAACCGGCGAGCAGGAGGAGGGCTGCGAGCGCAGTTGCACCTCGGATCATCCGGATAGTGTGCCCGCCGTGGACTTCGATCTGAGCCCGGAGCAGCGGGAGATCCAGTCCCTGGCGCGGGAGTTCGCGCAGGCCGAGATCGAGCCGAACGCCGCCGCGTGGGACCGCGACCACGGTTTCCCACGCGAGCTCCTCGGCAGCCTCGCCGAGCTCGGGCTGATGGGGGTCTGCGTTCCCGAGTCCTACGGCGGGGCCGGCACGGACTTCCTCTCCTACATCCTCGTCCTCGAGGAGCTCTCGCGCGGTGACGCAGGCGTCGGGGTGACCGTCGCTGTGCACACATCGGCCTGCACGCTGCCAATCCTCCAGTTCGGGACGGACGAGCAGCGGTCGCGCTTCGTGCCGCCGCTCGCCCGTGGCGACGGGGTCGGCTGCTTCGCGCTCACGGAATCCGGATCGGGGTCGGACGCGGGTGCTCTGACCTCGCGCGCCGAACAGGTCGACGGGGGTTGGCACATCACCGGCGCAAAGCAATGGATCACGAACGCCGCATTCGGCGGGACGCTGCTCCTGTTCGCGCGCACCGACGCAGCATCGCGCTCGGCGCGCGGCGTCACGGCGTTCATCGTCGACAGCGACCACGTCGAGGTGACGCGCACCGAGGAGAAGCTCGGTCTCAACTCGTCGGTCACGAACGACATCGCGTTCGACACAGTCGTCGACGACGACCGCCTGCTCGGCGACGAAGGCCACGGCTTCCGGATCGCCATGGCGACGCTCGACGGGGGCCGGATCGGGATCGCAGCGCAGGCCGTCGGCATCGCGCAGGCCGCGTACGAGGTCGCGCTCGCCTACTCGAAAAAGCGGCTCGCCTTCGGTCATCCGATCAGCGAGTTTCAGGCGATCCAGCACAAGCTCGCCAACATGTCGATGGAGATCGACGCGGCGCGTCTCCTCACCTACCGCGCGGCGTGGCTGAAGGACCAGAGGCGCAGGCACACCGAAGCAGGCGCCAAGGCGAAGCTCTATGCCTCCGAGATGGCACGCCGGCAGACCGCCGAGGCGATCCAGGTGCTGGGCGGGTACGGGTACACGAAGGAGTTCCCGGTCGAGCGGTACTACCGCGACGCGAAGGTCACGGAGATCTACGAGGGGACGAGCGAGATCCAGCGCCTCGTGATCGCCCGCCAGATTCTGGGAGCGCAGGCCCGTGCCGCGGCGTCCTGACGAGCCCGTCCGGCTGACGAGGATCTACACGCGGGGCGGCGACGGCGGCTCGACGTCGCTGGGCGACGGCGCGCGCGTCTCGAAGCTCGATCCGCTCGTGCGCGCCTACGGGGCCGTCGACGAGCTGAACTCGGTGCTGGGCTGGGCACGGGTCGCGGCCGACGACCCCGGCCTCGAGCGGATCCAGAACGAGCTCTTCGACCTCGGCGCCGACCTCTCGGTGCCCTACACGGAAGGCGATCGAAAGCTGCGGATCGGCCAGGACGCGATCGATCGGCTCGAGGTTGCCTGCGACGAGGCGAACGCCCCGCTGCCCGAGTTGCGCAGCTTCGTCCTGCCCGGCGGGTCGGAGGCGGCCGCCCGCCTACACGTTGCTCGCGCCGAGTGCCGCCGGGCGGAGCGTGAACTGCTCGCGGCGCGCGAGGAGCGTCCGGTCAACCCGCTTGCACTCGTCTACCTGAACCGCCTCAGCGACCTGCTCTTCATCCTCGCACGGGCCGCGAACGCCGGCGGCGCCGAGCCGCTGTGGAAGCCCGGTGGGGAGCGTTAGCCGCCTGAAACGCCTCGGATCGGGCAAACTCCGCATCGTGGCGGCAACCAAGGAGCCGAAGGCGACGGGTACGGCCGACTGGCGGCGTGAGCTGTACGACGCAGCTCCCGAGCGCCAGGGCGAGCTGTTCTCGTCGATGTCGGGGGTCGAGAACGAGCCGCTCTATGCGCCGGAGAGCGCGGAGCTCGACTACGAGCGGGATCTCGGGTTTCCAGGCGTCTATCCGTTCACGCGCGGCGTGTATCCGTCGATGTACCGCGGCCGGCTCTGGACGATGCGCCAGTTCGCCGGCTTCGGGACCGCCGCCGAGACGAACGAGCGTTTCCGCTATCTGCTCGAGCACGGCCAGACGGGCCTCTCGACCGCCTTCGACATGCCGACGCTGATGGGCTACGACTCGGACCACGCTCGGTCTGAGGGTGAGGTCGGGCGCGAGGGGGTCGCGATCGACTCGCTCGCAGACATGGAGACGCTCTTCTCCGGGATCCCGCTCGGCGAGGTGTCGACGTCGATGACGATCAACTCGCCGGCGGCGATCCTGCTCGCGTACTACGCCTGTGTGGGTGAGGAGCAGGGCGTGTCGCGCGACAAGCTGCGCGGGACGATCCAGACGGACATCCTCAAGGAGTACATCGCGCAGAAGGAGTACATCTTCCCGCCGGAGCCGTCGATGCGACTGGTCACCGACATGGTCGAGTTCTGCACGAGCGAGATGCCGCTCTGGCATCCGATCTCGATCTCCGGCTACCACATTCGCGAGGCCGGCTCGACGGCCGCGCAGGAGCTTGCGTTCACGCTCGCCGACGGGTTCACCTACGTCGAATGGGCGATCGAGCGCGGCCTCGACGTCGACGACTTCGCGCCACGGCTCTCCTTCTTCTTCAACGCTCACCTCGACTTCTTCGAGGAGATCGCGAAGTACCGGGCCGCGCGGCGCATCTGGGCGCGCGAGCTGAAGGAGCGGTTCGGCGCGAAGAGCCCGCGCTCGTGGCTGATGCGCTTCCACACGCAGACCGCGGGTGTGTCGCTGACGGCGCAGCAGCCCGAGGTGAACATCGTCCGCACGGCGATCGAGGCGCTCGCCGCCGTTCTCGGCGGCACTCAGTCGCTGCACACGAACTCCTACGACGAGGCGCTGGCGTTGCCGACCGAGGACGCGGTGCGGATTGCGCTGCGGACCCAGCAGGTGATCGCGCACGAGACCGGCGTCGTCAACACGATCGACCCGCTCGGGGGGTCGTACTACCTCGAGCACCTCACGAACGAGCTGGAACGGCAGGCCTACGAGTACTTCGACCGCATCGACTCACTCGGCGGCGTCGTCGCCGCGATCAAGGAGAACTTCTTCCAGCGCGAGATCGCCGAGGCGTCGTTCCGCTACCAGTCGGAAGTCGAGTCCGAGCAGCGAGTCGTCGTCGGGGTCAACCGCTACACGCTCGAGGACGAGCCCGAGCTCGAGATCCTGAAGGTCGCCCCGGAGCTCGAGCGGCAGCAGATCGACCGCGTGCGGTCGCTGCGTGCGCGGCGCGACTCTGCCGCCGCCGAGACGGCGCTCGCACGGCTGAAGGACGACGCCGCGCGCGACGGGCCCAACCTGCTGGAGCCGATCATCGAGGCTGCGCGCGCCTATGTGACGATGGGCGAGATGTGCGACGCCTTCCGCGAGGTCTGGGGCACTTGGCGCGAAATCCCGGTCTTCTAGGGTTGCTGAAGCCCCGGCCGTTAACAGTCGCTCAACACTTCGTGCCTAACGAGCCCCGCGAAAGTCCGTCTACTCTGACGTGGGAATGAGCGCCGAGACGATCTTCGAGCACCGTGAGCCGATCCGGAAGCCGGGATGGCAGAAGGCCCTGCCCTGGGTCGTCGTCGTCCTCGTCGTCGGCGCAGTGATTGCGGTGATCGCGATCAAGTATGCGAACACCGGCCACCCGACTGCGACGCCCCTCACGAACAGGCCTGCGGTCGACGTCTCCAAGGTGCCCCACACCGTGAAGCTGCCTTCGGGCGCGACGAAAGTCGCCCGGCGCTTCATCGAGACAGCGGTCGCGCGGCGCAACCTCGGCGCTGCCTATCCGATCGTCACGGAGGAGATCCGTCAGGGGCAGTCGCTCGAGTCGTGGAACACCGGCAACATCGCCGTCGTCCCGTACCCCGTCGCGGATGTCAAGTACGCGCCGATGAAGATCGACTTCTCCTACCCGGCCGAGGCACAGATCGAGATCGCACTCCTGCCGAAGGCGAACACCAAGGTGCGCGGGCAGCTCTTCATCATGGATCTCGTGAAGCGCAACGGTAAATGGCTCGTGAACTCGTGGGTGCCGCGCTCCTCGCCGGCGGTTCCCAACGGGTCGAGCAACAACGGCGCCGGCAGCTGACGCCGTCGCCGGGACCGGCGATACTTGTGAGGACATGAGAGGCCGCTTTTCCTCGCCTCGCTTCCGCCGCCGCCTCGGCTGGCTGGCGGTTTTGCTCGGGGTCACCGGCCTGGTCACGCTCGCCGCGACCAAGTACGCGAACACGGGCGCGTCGAACGCCACGCCGCTGATCGATAAGCCGGCGGTCGTCTACCGCGTGCCCCCGCGCATGCACCTCAGCAAGCAAGACCGCGACGAGCTCTTTGCCGTGACCAGTCAGTTCGTGCAGACGGCCGTCGCTCGCAAGCGCCTCGATTCGGCCTGGCAGATGCTCGGCCCCGAGATGAAAGCCGGCCAGACCCGCAAGTCATGGGACACCGGCTTCAACAACGTCGTGCCTTTCAAGGCCGACGGCATCGGGCTGTTCAGCATCCTCTACGCCTACCAGAACGACGTCGCCATCGACACCGGGCTCGTGTCTGGGAAGGGGAACGGTTGGGCTGCCAAGACGTTCACGATCGAGCTGAAGCGCTACCCGCATCATGCGCACCAGTGGCTCGTCGCGTCGTGGGTGCCCAAGGGAATCGGAGGCGGTGGCACGCTCAGCCCCACGCGTCGAGCCGGGCCGCCCCCACCGCCGTTCCATTCGAAGCTGTCGGCCCGCTGGCTGCTCGTCCCGCTCGTCTTCGTCGCGCTGCTGGTCGTCTTCTTGGCGACGTGGGCGTTGGCGGGCGCGATCCGCAGCCGTCGAGCCGCGCGGCGCTACGCCGATGCGCTTGGCTACAGGTCCAGCTCGAACCCGTCGTAGACCTGTTCGTAGCCGTTGGGGAGCGGCCGCTCGGCCGGGCGGTGCGTGAGCAGCAGTCGCTTCGCACCCGCGACGCGAAACGCCTCCCCGGCTTCACCTGCGGCGAGATGCCCGCGCGTGCCGCCCTCGGGATTCGGCGCGAGCAGCGTTGCCTCGCACAGGAAGAGGTCGGCACCGCGGGCGAGCTCGGGCAGCGCGTCGCTCGGCCCGCTGTCGCCCGAGTATGCGAGCGTCCTCCCGTTCTGGGACACGCGGAAGCCGAATGCGAGCATCTGGTAGTGGAGGACACGGCGCGGCGTGACGGTCGACCCCGCCGCGGTGAATGGGACATCGTCGGCGTACTCGTCGATCCTGAACGCGGACTCGAACATGTTGCGCTGACCGAGGTGCTCGCCGAGGCGCGCGAGCGTTTCGCGGCCGCCTGGCGGCAGCCAGAGCGCGGGCGGGTCAAGGTCTCTGGCCGGGCCGAATTGCAGCCCCCAGACCCACGGGACGACGTCACCCCAGTGGTCGAGGTGGAAGTGGGTGATCGCGATCGCGTCGACGAGCGGCCAGCCCTCGCTCGCGCGGAGGCGCGGCAGCACTCCGGGACCGCAGTCGAGCAGAAGGCGGCCCTCTTCGCTCTCGACGAGGTACCCGGATTGTGCGCCGCCGGGGTTCGGCCACGCGGGTGAGCACCCCACGACGGTCAGCTTCACGTTCCTATACTGCCCCACCGTGGCAAGCAAGATCAGAGTAGTGATCGCCAAGCCCGGGCTCGACGGCCATGATCGGGGCGCCAAGATCATCGCCAGGGCGCTGCGCGACGCCGGCATGGAGGTCATCTACACCGGCCTGCACCAGACGCCGGAGCAGATCGTCGAGACCGCGATTCAGGAGGACGCGGATGCGGTCGGGATCTCGATTCTCTCGGGCGCGCATATGACGCTGGTGCCGCGGATCCTGGCGCTGCTGCGCGATCAGGGTGCCGAGGACCTGCTCGTCGTGGTCGGCGGGACGATTCCGAGCGACGATGTCGTCGAGCTGAAGCGGCAGGGCGTCGCGGCGGTGTTCACACCGGGCGCGCCGACGAGCGAGATCGTCGAGTTCTTGCGCGCCCGCGTCGCGTCGTAGCGCCAATCGAGTTAGCCGCGCCTTCCCGCTGCCAACTCGCGCTGGGTGGATAGAGTCTCGCCCGCATGAGAATTGCCGTTTGCGTGAAGGCAGTGCCCGATGCGGCCGGAGGCCGCCACATCGACGCGTCGTCGAAGCGCCTCGACCGCTCCGGCGAGCTCGCGATCTCCGATTTCGACACGTACGCCGTCGAGGAGGGCCTGAAGCTGAAGGAGGCCACGGGCGACGGGGAGGTGGTGGTCGTCTCGATGGGCCCTGAGCGCGCGATGGACGCTCTCCGGAAGGCGCTCGCGATGGGGGCCGACCGCGCCGTGCTCGTCACCGACGAGTCGCTTGCGGGCTCCGACCTGCTCGGCACCGCGGAGGCGCTTGCCGGCGCGCTCCAGAAGGAGGACGCCGACCTCGTGCTCTTCGGGCAGCAATCTGCGGACGGCGGCGGGGCCTGCCTCTGGTCCGCGGTCGCGGAGCGCCTCCGCCGCCCGGTGATCTCCCAGGTCAGCGAACTCGTGCTCGACGGCTCCACGCTGACCGGCAAGCGGCAGACGGAGTTCGGCTATGACACGATCCGCGCGCCGCTGCCCGCGGTGATCGGCGTTTCCGACGCAATCAACACGCCGCGCTACCCGTCCCTCAAGGGGATCATGGGCGCGAAGCGAAAGCCGCAGGAGTCGCTGTCGGCCGCCGATGTCGGTGGGGCTACCGGCCCGGGCACGATCGTCGTCGGGCTGAACTCGCCGCCGCCGCGTGGCGACGCGCGCAAGATCGAGGACGATGGCAGCGCCGCCGAGCAGATCGTCGAGTTCCTCGTCGCGAAGAGGCTCGTCTGATGGCGAAGACCCTCGTCTTTCTCGAGCACCACGAGGATGCGATCCAGAAGGGGTCGCTCGGCGTCCTCACCAAGGCTGCAGCGGTCTTCGGCGAGGGCGCCGGGGGCGAGGTGGCGGGCGTCCTGATCGGCTCCGGCGTGCGCGGGATCGGCGGCAGTGCCGGCGAGTACGGCGCGGCGACGGTCTGGGTGGCCGACGATGCGCGGCTCGCAGCGCCGCTCCCGCAGCCGCGCGTGGATGTGATCGCCAAGCTGGTGCGCGATGAAGGCTACGACACGGTGCTGTTCGCGCAGTCGGTGCTCGCCGCCGACCTCGCCGCCGCCCTGGCCGTCCGGCTCGGGGCCGGCCTCAACTGGGACCTGGTCGACCTGACCGCCGACGGGACCGGCAGGCGGCCTGCGCTTTCCGACTCGGTGGTCGTCGATGTCGGCTGGTCGAGCGGGGTCCGCCTCGCGATCTTCCGTTCGGGCACGTTCGACCCGGCGGCGACCGGAGGCTCGGCCGAGGTGAAGGACGCGGCGGTCGAGCTCGAGGACTTCTCCACGCAGGCCGAGATGGTCGAGCAGGCGCACGCAGTCGAGCAGGGCCCGTCAATCGAGGAAGCCGATGTGATCGTCGCCGGCGGCCGTGGCCTCGGCGAGCCCGAGAAGTTTGCGCTCGCGGAGGAGCTCGCGCGCGCGCTCGGCGGTGCCGTTGCAGCGACGCGCGCCGTGGTCGACGCCGGGTGGTATCCATACTCGGCGCAGGTCGGGCAAACGGGCAAGACGGTATCGCCGAAGCTCTATGTGGCGCTCGGGATCTCGGGCGCCATTCAGCACAAGGTAGGCATGCAGGGCTCGAACGTGATCGTGGCGATCAACAAGGATCCGAACGCGCC
>JALYLO010000246.1 GCA_030774175.1 Actinomycetota bacterium | reverse complement strand
GGTCAGCAGGCCGCAGCGGCTGCGCAGCTCCGGGTCGGTCTCGAGCTCGCGGTGGCGCGTCAAGGCGCCGATCGCTATCGCGTCGCCGTCGCGACGGACGTAGCGGAGCTCGTGTAGCCGCCCGACGTCGACGAGCAACGCCGGCCGGGCGATTCGCAGCCGCATCGCCGGCAGCAGCGAGTGCCCGCCGGCGAGGAGCTTCGCGTCCTCGCGGCTCCCGAGCAGCTCGACGGCGTGCTCGACGGACTCCGCGACCTCGTAGTCGAACGACGCAGGGATCATCTCCTCGCCTCCTCGATCGTGCGCCACACCCGCTCGGGAGTGGCGGGCATCTGCACGTCGGTGACGCCGAACGGCGCCAGCGCGTCGACGACGGCGTTCAGCGCCGCGGCGCTCGACGCGATCGTGCCCGTCTCCCCCACACCCTTCACGCCGAGCGGGTTCGTCGGGCTCGCGCTCTCCGTCCTGTCGAGCTCGAACGTCGGCAGCTCGACCGCCGATGGGACGCCGTAGTTGACCATCGAGCCGGTCAGGAGCTGCCCGGTCTCGTCGTAGACGGCCTCCTCCCAGAGCGCCTGCGCGACGCCCTGGGCGATCCCGCCCGCGACCTGCCCGTCCACGATCATCGGGTTGATGACGGTGCCGACGTCATCGACCGCGACGTAGCGGATCAACTCGACCGCGCCCGTCTCGACATCGACCTCCACGACCGCGATGTGGGTGCCGGCCGGCCAGCTGAAGTTCGGCGGGTCGTAGACGTAGCTCGCCTCGAGACCCGGCTCCATCCCGTCGGGGAGGTTGTGCGCCGTCCACGCGCCGAAGGCGATCTCCTTCAGCGTCAGCGCCCGGCCGGTGCCCTTCACACCGAAGCCGCCGGCCGCGTACTCGAGGTCGTCCTCGTCGACCTCGAGCTGGTGAGCGGCGATCCGGCGCGCCTTTTCGACGATCCGCTCCGCCGCGTTGTAGAGGGCGATGCCGCCGACGGTGAGGCTGCGGCTGCCGTAGGTGTCCATGCCGAGCGTGCTGACCGCCGTGTCGCCATGCAGGATCTCGACCTCGTCGGGCGAGCAGCCGAAGCGGTCGGCGACGATCTGCGCGAACGTCGTCTCGTGGCCCTGGCCGTGTGGCGAGGTGCCGACGAGCGCCTCGACCGAGCCGGTCGGGAGGCAGCGGATCGTGGCCGCGTCCCAACCACCCGCGCCGTAGCGAATCGCGGCGAGGATGCGCGACGGGGCGAGCCCGCACATCTCGTTGTAGGTCGAGAGGCCGATCCCGAGCTGCTTCACGTCGCTGCGGGCACGCCTCTCCTGCTGCTCGCGGCGGAGCCCGTCGTAGTCCACGATCTCGAGCGCCTTCGTCAGCGCGGCGTCGTAGTCGCCGGAGTCGATCGTCAGGCCCGAGGCGATCGTGGCCGGGAACTCGCTGATGAAGTTCAGACGTCGCAGCTCGACCGGGTCCTTGCCGAGCTTCCGGGCCAGCTCGTCGACGGCCCGCTCGATCGCGAAGGTCGCCTCCGGCCGTCCCGCGCCGCGGTAGGCGTCCGTCGGCGTGGTGTGCGTGAAGACGCCAACGCACTCGAACGAGTAGGCATCGACGTCGTAGCACCCGGCATAGAGCCAGGCGCCGAGCAGCGGGATACCCGCCGTGACGAGTTGGAGGTACGCGCCCATCGCGGCCGTGATCCGCGCCCGCACGGCGGTGATCCTCCCCTCCGCGGTCGCGGCGAGTTCGATCTCCTGCCACTGGTCGCGGCCGTGGATCGTCGCGAGGTAGCCCTCGGAGCGCTCCTCCGTCCACTTGACCGGGACACCGAGCCGGCGCGCGAGCGCGAGCACCAGCGCCTCTTCGGCGTAGACGTTCAGCTTCGAGCCGAAGCCGCCACCCACGTCGGGCGCGATCACTCGGAGCTTTGTCTCGGGCACGCCGAGCACGAGCGAGAGCTGGATGCGCGCGATGTGCGGGATCTGCGTCGTCGACCAGAGGATCAGCTCGTCCGTGCCGGGCGTCGGCTGCGCGAGGCAGGCGCGCGGCTCGATCGCGTTCGGGATCAGGCGCTGCTGCCGGAGCCGGCAACTCACCGTCGTCGCCGCGTCCGCGAACGCCTTGTCCACCTCGCCCGCGTCGAGCTTCCAGGTGTAACAGCGGTTCGTGCCGAACTCGTCGTGGACGAGCGGGGCGCCGTCGGCGAGCGCGGCCTCCGGGTCGACGACCGCATCGAGCGGGTCGTACTCGACCTCGACGAGCTCGGCCGCGTCCTTCGCGGCGGCGCGACTGTCGGCCACGACGACTGCGACCGCGTCGCCGGCGTAGCGCGCCTTGTCCACGGCCAGCGGCTTGTGGTCGGGCGCATTCGTCTCCTCCGTCGGCAGCCAGGCGGTCGGGAGCGATGCCTTCCAGTCCTCGGCGAGCTCGGCGCCCGAGAACGCCGCGACGACGCCGGGGGCGCTGCGCGCGGCGTCGGTGTCGACGTTGACGATCCGCGCGTGGGCGTACGGGCTGCGGACGACGGCCAGGAAGACCGTGCCCACGGGAGTCATGTTGTCGACGAAGGTGCCCTGGCCGACGAGAAGCTTGTGGTCCTCCTTGCGGGGGACGCTCTGGCCGACCCAGCTCTGCGTTTCGGTGACGGCCATCAGCTTGCCACCGCCTGGACAGCCTTGACGATGTTCTGGTAGCCGGTGCAGCGGCAGAGATTGCCCTCGAGCGCGCGCCGCACCTCCTCCTCGCTCGGCGAGGCGTTGTCCTCGAGCAAGCTCACGGTCGCGAGCACCATCCCCGGCGTGCAGTAACCGCACTGGAGGGCGTGGTGCTCATGGAAAGCCTGCTGAACGGGGTGCAGGTCCCCGTTCGAGGTGAGACCCTCGATCGTGGTGATCTCCGCGCCGTCGGCCTGGACGCC
This sequence comes from Actinomycetota bacterium, assembly GCA_030774175.1. The sequence continues at coordinate 1,772 of JALYLO010000246.1, read as the reverse complement.
GAGCACCGTGCACGACTTGACGGCCTCGCCGTCGAGCAGCACCGTGCAGGCGCCACACGACGACGTGTCACAGCCGACGTTCGTGCCGGTCAGCCCCAGCCGGTCGCGAAGGACGTAGACGAGAAGCTCCCGCGGCTCGAGGTCGAGGTCATGGGTAGCTCCGTTGACGCCAAGCGAAACGCGTCGCATCGAACCTCCTCCAGGAAGGGCGAGATCCTACCACTCGAACCCAGCGAGCACTGCGCGCATCGCGCACCACGCGGTTGCCGAGCTACTCGAATTGCGACAGGATCGGAGGCAGGATGATGCGGTCCATCCGTTACCTCACTGCGGCCCTCGTCGTGGTCGCGGGAGTAACCCTCGTCGCGACCCTGCGGTCGGGCGGCGGCGCTCCGCGGACGGCACCGGCGCTTCGTCTGGCGCTCCTGCGCGCGGTCGCGGGCGATGCCGACTCGCGTATGGCCCGCACGCGGTCGGGCACGGTCGGCCGCCACGACGTCGTCGTGTTCCCGCGCGGAACGATCGCTCGGGCGGCGGGCCCCTCGCACGGTGGCAGCCCACCCGTCTTCGGGCAGCCGACGATCGCGGGCGTCGCCGGCTGGGGCTTCGAGGCCGACCTGCGCCTCGACCCGGGCAACGCGAGCCGCATCTACATGAGCTCGCCCGACTCGGGAGGATCGGACACCAGCTGGATCTGGCGGTCGCTCGACGGCGGCCTCACCTTCAAGTGGGTCCCGGCGGCAGCGCCGCTGAACGGCAAGGTGATCGCGTGCCCCGGTGGCGGCGACACAGAGCTCGCGGTCGATGGTGCCGGACGGCTCTACTTCAACGACCTCTCCCTCGCGAACTTCAGCACCGCCCGCTCCGACGACCTCGGGCGCACATTCGGCGTGTGCAGCTCGACCGGCGTGCCCGACGGGGGCGTCGACCGTCAGTGGTACGCACTCGACGGCGACCCGACGGCCGGCGGCTCGCTCTACCTGACGAACGACGAGATCGGGAGCGGCAACGTCCTGTGCGGCACGACCCAGGTCAACAACGTGCTCGTCATGTACCGCTCGCCTGTCACGGGCGCCGCCGGAGCGACGGCCGGGGTGCAGTTCGGTCCCGCGAACAAGATCACCCAGCCCGGCTCATGCGACGAGGGGATCATGGGCAACGACGAAGTCAGCCCGGTCGCGACGAGAACGGGGCAGCCCGTCAGCGGTGCGCCGACGAGGCTCGCGGCGCCGGTGCGGCACGTGTTCGTGATCCATGATGACGGCAGCCTCAGCAAGATCCTCATCGCCCGCTGCTTCCCGGTCGCGTTCGGGGTCACGCTCGCGAACGTCAGCGACCCGAGCGGCCTGAACTGTGTCGACCTCCCGGTCGCCGACCTCGGCAGCGGCATGCGCACCGGCGGGAACTTCCCGTCGCTCGCGATCGACCGCGCGGGCAACCTCTACGCGGTCTGGGAGCAGGCACCGACGGACGGCATCACGGCCGGCGACACGGTGCTCGAGTACGCCTATTCGACCGACGAGGGAACCACGTGGTCGACGCCGGTTCAGGTGCCGACTCCCGGGCTCGCGAACAACGTGTTCGCGTCGGCCGCAGCCGGCGACGACGGACGCGTCGACATCGCCTGGTACGGCTCGCCGGCCCTTGTCGACCCAGCCGGTGGACCGCAGGCGTGCCCGAACGGCGGGCCGGATGCGGTGCCGGGCCCGTGGAGCCTCTACCTGACCCAGACGCTCACCGGGCACTCGAGCTCGGTTTCCTTCACGGCGCCG
>JALYLO010000245.1 GCA_030774175.1 Actinomycetota bacterium | reverse complement strand
GATCCGTCCCGGTGGGCTCGACTCGTCCAGGTCATCGAACGTCGCAACGACGCTCGAGAAGCCGCGATCCATGTTCGTTCCGTGGTCGGCGTCACCGATCGCGGCGTCGAGCTGCGTCAGGTAGTCGCGCTGCTCGTGCAGCACGGCCGCCGAAGCTTCGAGCCACCGCTTCACGGTCGCCGCGTCCACGCTCGTCAGGTACCCCACCGCAGCGCAGCCGTATGGACCGGTGCGTCCCACAGCGCCGCCAACTCATCGTCGAGCTCGAGCAGCGTGATCGACACGCCGGCCATCTCGAGGCTCGTGATGTAGTTGCCGACGAGGCTGCGCGACGCTTTGAGGCCACGATCGGCGAGTTGCTTCGCGAGCTCGTTGTAGACCAGGTAGAGCTCGATCAGTGGCGTGCCGCCGAGGCCGTTGACGAACGCGAGGACGGTGGCGCCCTCGGCGGGAGCGAGGTCGGTGAGGATCGTCTCGGTCATCTCCGCCACGATCTCGGCCGCCGGGCGGAGCTTCTCGCGCCGCCTTCCCGGCTCGCCGTGGATGCCCACGCCGAACTCCATCTCGTCGGCGGCGATGTCGAACGTCGGCGACCCGGCGGAGGGTGTGACGCAGGACGTGAGGGCGACGCCGAAGCTCCGCCCGCGGTCGTTCACCTTGCGCGCGACGTCCGCCACCTCCTGGAGTGTCCCGCCGGCCTCGGCCTTCGCGCCGGCGATCTTCTCGAGCAGGACGGTCACGCCGACGCCGCGGCGTCCAGCGGTCCACAGACTGTCCTCGACGGCGACGTCGTCGTTCGTGAGCACCGACGTGACATTGATCCCATCGTCCTCCGCCAGCTCGGCGGCGAGCTTGAAGTTCATGACGTCGCCCGTGTAGTTCTTGACGATGTGGAGCACGCCGGCACCGCCGTCGACCGCCTTCGTCGCGGCGAGCATCTGGTCGGGCACCGGTGAGGTGAACACTTCGCCCGGGCAGGCTGCGTCGAGCATCCCGCGCCCGACGAAGCCGCCGTGCAGCGGCTCGTGTCCCGAGCCGCCGCCGGAGACGAGGCCGACCTTGCCCGCGACCGGCGCGTCCCGGCGCAGGACGACTTGGTTGTCGAAGTCGACCCGCACGAGGTCGTGATGCGCGAGGGCGAGGCCGGCAAGAGATTCCTTGACGACGTCCTCCGGCGCGTTGACGAACTTCTTCATCGTTTGCGTCGCAACGCTCACAGCTGGTTCCTTTCTACTGCGTCGGGATCGCCGTGCCAAGGTCCGCACGGTCGGGTTCGGTGACGGCCTCCTTGATCGGGTACTTGACCAACCTGGGCGTCGCCATCCAGTCATAGGCGAAACACGCCAGGGCGGCGCCGATCAGATTGCCCGGGATGTAGGCGAAGAGCTGCTGCGTCCAGTTGTGGACGCCTCCGTGGATCGTCGACACGAAGAGCGGGCCGATCGCACGTGCCGGGTTCAGTGACGCGTTCGTGACCGGCCCGACGGTGATGATGATCGCGACGATCACGAGCCCGATCACGAGGCCGGCCCACCCTTCGGGTGAGCGGCTGTCCACGATGCCGAGGATCGTGAACAGCAGGATCGCCGTCCCGAGCGCCTCGATGAACATCGCGGATCCCCACGCGGTGACTGCGTGGTCGAAGTGAACGACGCCGAACCCGTAGCCGAGATCGAGCGCCCGCGTGCCGAACGACGCCCACATCGCGAATGCGCCGGCGATGCCGCCGACGAGCTGAGCTCCCCAGTACAGGGGCACCTCGCGCCAGGGGAAGCGCTTGGTCGCCGCGAGCCCGAACGTCACGGCGGGGTTGATGTGACAGCCGGAGACCTTGCCGACCGTGTAGACCATGGCGACGACGATCAGGCCGAACGCCATCGAGATGAAACCGAGATCGGCACCCGAGAAGGGCGCCTTCGTCCCACCTTCGAGCAGCAGGATCGCCGGCACGGAGCCGGCGCCGACGAAGACGAGCAGCGCCGTACCGACCGCTTCGGCGAACGCGCGCTGAGCGGCAGAGAACGTGTCCATCAGTGTCTCCTCCCAAGCCAGCGGCCGGGGCCGCAGGCGGTTTCCGCGGTTTCCGCGAGCGTCGTCGCTCGGAAACGATATTCGGCATGATCGAACACCGTTCGGAGAATGTACGGCATCACACAAGTACTTGTCAAGCGTCGCGTAGCGAGATTGGCACTCATTCGGCACAGACACGTACGATCCCGTCGCCTACGGTGGCAACGTGCTCGCACGGACCGTCACCCACGCACTCGTCGGCCTCGACCCGCGCCGCGTCGAGGTCGAAGCGCACCTCCAGCGCGGCTCACCCGCGTTCGCGATCGTCGGCCTGGCGGACCGCGCGTGCCAGGAGGCGAAGGAGCGGGTTCGCAGCGGCATCGCGTCAGCCGAGCTCGAATGGCCGCGTGGCTGCCGGATCATCGTCAACCTCGCACCGGCGGGGCTGCGCAAGGAGGGCTCGGGGTTCGACCTCCCGATCGCGCTCGCGCTCCTCGCCGCCTCCTACCAGCTGCCGGCCGATTCCCTGCGCGGGCTCGCTGCGTTCGGGGAGCTCGCGCTGGACGGCCGACTCAGGCCCGTCGCGGGCGCGCTGGTCGCCGCCGAGGGCGCGCGCCACGCGGGCATCCAGCGCTTGCTCTGCGCGGCGGCCTCGGCCCCTCAGGTCGCGCTCGCCGGCATCGAGCCGGTCGGCGTCTACCACCTCGCTGAAGCGGTCGCCTACCTCCGAGGCGAGCGCGACGCGCCCGAGTTGCTCGACGCCCTCGACGACGCGTCTCGCTTCGAGGCAGCGCCCGACCTCGCGGACGTGCGGGGCCAGGAGCGCGCGCGGCGAGCACTCGAGATTGCTGCCGCGGGCGGTCACAACCTGCTGCTCGCCGGTCCGCCGGGGACGGGGAAGACCATGCTCGCGCGACGCCTGCCGGGGATCCTGCCCCTCCTCGATGACGACGCTGCGCTCGAGGTGACGCGCATCCACTCCGTCGCCGGCACCCTGCCTGCGGGGGGCGGGCTGATCCGTGTGCCGCCGTTCCGGGCGCCGCACCACTCCGCTTCGACGGCGGCGATCGTCGGCGGCGGCAACGGCCCGCGGCCCGGCGAGGCGAGCCTCGCGCACGGCGGCGTGCTGTTCCTCGACGAGTTCCCGGAGTTCCCGCGTCCTGCCCTCGAAGCCCTGCGCCAGCCGCTCGAGGACGGTGTCGTGACGATCGCCCGGGTCGCCGGGCGGGCAGTCTTCCCGGCCCGTTTCCAGCTCGTCGCGACGATGAACCTCTGCCCCTGCGGCGCACGCGGTGACGCGCGCGCGCGC
>JALYLO010000244.1 GCA_030774175.1 Actinomycetota bacterium | reverse complement strand
GAGCTCGTCGCGCTCGCCGGAATCCGCTGGCGCTTCTTCGAGACGAGCTTCGTCAAGTCACTCGGCTACGTCACGCTCGGCGGCGCGGTGATCGCCGTCGTCGGCGCGACGATTGGCAGTACCGCCTGACCGGCGTAAGCTCGCTGCATGCGCTCTGTCGCGGGCATCGCCAAATGGAGCGCGCGGCGACCCTGGCGCGCGATCGCCCTGTGGCTTGCATTCGTCGTCGTCGTGGCAGCGATTGGGGTAGCGACGGGGATCAAGTCGCTCCAAAACGGCGCGGTCGGTGAGTCTGCCCGCGGCTACGAGCTGATCGACGAGCACCAGACGTACGGCCCGGCGCGCGAGTACGGCTACCTGCACAGCGACACGCTCGCGACCCGCGAGCGTGCATTTCGGGACGCCGTCGCCGACGTCGCCGCCCGCATGGCCGGAGACCTCGGCAACATCAAGATCCGCACCTCCCGCGACCGGCACGCGGCACTCGTCGTCGGACAGTGGACGCACCCGTTCGCAGTCGACGAGCTGCGCGCGTCCGTGCTCGCAGCCGGAAAGGCTCACCCGCAGGTGACGATCGAGGAAACCGGCGACATCTCCGCCGGCGATGCGCGCGACCGAGTGGTCAGCAGCGACCTGCGGCGCGCGGAGCTGCTCTCTGTTCCCGTCACCCTGTTCGTGCTTCTCTTCGCGTTCGGCGCGGTCGTCGCCGCGCTTGTTCCCGTGCTGCTCGCGCTGACGGCGGTGGCCGCCGCCTTCGGCCTCCTGGGGCCGATTAGTCAGGTGTTCCCACTCGATGACGCAACTAAGACGGTCGTCCTCCTGATCGGAATGGCCGTCGGCGTGGACTACGCGCTCTTTTACGTGATCAGGTCGAGACAGGAGCGCCGCCGAGGACTCCACTCGCACGACGCCCTTGAGGTCACGGCGCGCACGTCGGGACGAACGGTGATCGTCTCGGGGACGACCGTCGCGATTGCGATGGCCGGTATGTACATCATCGGCTCCAAGATATTCAACGGCATCGCGAGCGGGACGATCGCAGTCATCGTCTGCGCCGTCGCGGGCTCCGTCACCGTGCTCCCGGCCGTGCTCGAGCTGCTCGGCTCAAAGATCGACCGTGGCCGGATCCCGTTCCTGCCGCACCTGCATACGGATTCGAGCCAGTCGCGCTTCTGGCCGGCCGTGATCGACCGCGTCCTGCGCAGGCCCGTGCTGTCGTGCGTCCTCTCAGGCACTCTGCTCGTCGCGCTTGCGCTGCCGGCGCTCGGCTTGCACGTCTCGAAGCCGAGTGACAACGCCCTGTCGGCGCAGAACGAGCCCACGGTGGCGACCTTCGCTCGAATTCGAGCCGACTTCCCCGCGACTTCGGAGCCTGCGATCGTGGTCGTTGCGGGCCCGCCGGAGCAGCGCGCGGCGGCAGAACGTGCGCTCGCACGACTCCAGTCGCTCGCGGTCGCCCGCGGCGTCGCGCACCCTCCGTTCACCGTCAACGGCAGCAACGACGGACGTGCGGCCTCCCTGGAGCTGCCGCTGACCGGCGCCGGCGACAACGCCGCGAGCAAGCGATCGCTCGAGATCCTGCGCCGGGAGCTCGTGCCTGCGACGCTCGGCCGCATGTCCGGCGTCGAGACGGCCGTCACCGGCGCGACGGCCGAGGACGTCGACTTCACCCGCCAGATGAAACACGGCGTGCCGTACGTGATCGCATTCGTGCTGGTTTTTGCGTATCTCCTCCTGCTCTTCGCGTTCCGGTCGATCGTGGTGCCGCTGAAGGCGATCGTTCTGAACCTGCTCTCGGTCGGCGCGTCGTACGGCGTGCTCGCCCTGGTCTTCCAGCACCACTGGGCCGAATCGCTGCTCGGCTTCAGATCGGACGGCGCGATCATCGCGTGGCTGCCGTTGTTCCTCTTCGTCGTGCTCTTCGGATTGTCGATGGATTACCACGTGTTCATCCTCAGCCGGGTGCGCGAAGCTGTCGACGGTGGGATGGCAACAAGCGACGCCGTTCGGCACGGGATCACGGTCACAGCAGGGGTTGTGACGAGCGCGGCACTGGTGATGGTCGGCGTCTTCGCGCTATTCGGCTCGCTGACGTCACTGGACGTGAAGCAGGCCGGTGTCGGCCTCGCGGTCGCGGTGCTGCTTGACGCGACCGTGATCCGGGCCGTGCTCCTGCCTGCCTCGATGGAGCTGCTCGGCGAGTGGAACTGGTACCTGCCCCGCTTCCTGGAACGACTGCCGAAGATGCGACTCGAGGGGCCGGCCGCACGCGATCCTGTCTAGGCCACGCGCAGCGACTCGTTCGCGTCGCTGACGTACAGGCCCGGTTGCGGGCCGCCTCCGATCACGTAGACGACACCACCTAGCGCGGTGACGCCGAGCCCGTGCCGCGGCGTCGGCAGGTCCGGCAGCCGGCTCCAACGGCGGCGCACGACGTCGTATGCGTAGACGCTGCGAACCGTGCCCCCTGGCGCCTCGCCGCCGACCGAGACGATCGTCGAGCCGACGGCAACAGCTCCGGTACCGCCGCGCGCCTCGGGCACCGGCGCCTCTCGCCGCCACTTTTTCTCCCCCGGCGCCCACGACTCGACAAGCTTGAAGTTCGTATTCAGCCCCGACGTACGGCCCGCGATCGCGTAGATCCGTCCGC
>JALYLO010000243.1 GCA_030774175.1 Actinomycetota bacterium | reverse complement strand
CGTGCAGGGGTGCGAGTGGGAGGGTGCGGTGCGGGCGCACCGCGAGGCGTTCGAGGGCGTCGATCCAGCGAACACGACCTACTTCGTCGCCGGGTTCATCCCCGACGGCGTGCTCGTCGAGGTCGAGCTAGACCTCGTCGTGCCGGCGCCGCCCAGGTAGAGGCTGGCGACCTTCGGGTTGCGCAGGAGGTCGGAGCCGCGCCCCTCGATCGCGTTGCGGCCGGCGTCGAGGACGTAGCCGCGGCCGGCGAGGGCAAGCGCGCGACGCGCGTTCTGCTCGACCATGACGATCCCGACCCCGAGCCGGTTGATGTCGACCAGCTTGTCGAAGATGAGGTCCATCGCCTGCGGGGAGAGCCCCGCCGAGGGCTCGTCGAGCAGCAGGAGCTTGGGCTGCGTCACCAGGGCGCGCGCGAGCGCGACGAGCTTGCGCTGTCCGCCCGAGAGCGTGCCGGCACGTTGCCGGGCTCGCTCGCCGAGGATCGGGAAGAGCTCGTGCACGCGCGCGACCGCCTCCTTTCGCTCGGCCTTCGGCACGACGAGCGACCCGACGTGCAGGTTCTCGGCGACCGTCAGCGTCGGGAAGACATTCTCGGTCTGCGGCACGAAGTTGAGCCCGCGGCGCGTCAGCCGGTCGGCTCGCAGTCCGGTCACGTCCTCGCCGTCGAACCGGACGGTGCCGGCCGTCTGCGTCACGAGCCCGTACACCGCCTTGAGCAGCGTCGACTTCCCGGCGCCGTTGGGGCCGATCAGGGCGACGATCTCGTCGTGACCTGCCCGGAGCGAGACGCCGCGCAGGACGAGCGCGTCGTCGTAGCCCGCCTGCAACCCGTCGACCTCGAGCAGGCTCATCGGGCAACCTCGTGGCGGGCGCCGAGGTAGGCGTCGACGACGCGCTCGTCGCCGCGAACCTCGTCGGGCGTTCCTTCGGCGATCACGCGTCCGTCGTTCATCACGACGATGCGGTCGCTCGCGCCCATCACGAAGTCGAGGTCGTGCTCGACGATCAGCAGCGTGATCCCGTCTCGGTCTCGCAGCTCGACGATGTGCTGGAGCAGCTGCACGCGGAGGGTCGGGCTGACGCCGGCCATCGGCTCGTCGAGCAGCAGGATGCGCGGCTCGGTCATCAGTGCGCGGATCAGATCGAGCAGCTTGCGCTGCCCCCCTGAGAGCGTGCCGGCGAGCGCATCCGCGTGGCCGTCGAGGCCGACGAGCGCCAGCAGCCCGTCGGCGCGGGATCGTGCCTCGCGCTCGCGGGCGCGCCCCCTCCTGCCGAGGCGTTCGCCGGGATGCCGCGGCGCTCCGAGCACGACGTTCTCGAAGACGGTCATCCGCGTCAGTGCTCGCGGTGTCTGGAACGTGCGCACCAGCCCTCCGCGGGCGATCCGGTGCGGCGGCAGACGGTCGATGCGCCGGCCGTCGAGGAGCACGCGGCCCGACTGGGCGCGCAGGAAGCCCGAGACGCAGTGGAACAGGGTCGACTTGCCCGCGCCGTTCGGCCCGATCAGCCCGGTGATCGATCCCTGCTGCACCTCGAACGTGGCACCGTCGACCGCCCGCACGCCGCCGAACGCGCGCACGACGTCGCGCACCTCGAGGTACGCGCTCACTCGAGCACCATCTCGTCGCGCCGGCCGAGCAGCCCCTGCGGCCGGAAGAGGACAAGCCCGATGATCAGGAGACCGATCACGATCAGGCGGATGTACGCCCGCTCGGCGGAGTCGAGTGACGACAGCGGCTCGAAGTCGAGGAAGCGCGTGCCGGCGAAGAGGAACCCGAAGACGACGGCGCCGACGGGAACCGCCCAGATCCGCCCGAGTCCGCCGAGGATCACGATCATCCACGCGAAGAACGTGAGCAGCGGCTGGAAGTCGTCGGGGCTGAAGAAGGAGAACTGCCAGGCGTAGAACAGACCGGCGACCCCCGCGAGCGCCGACCCGAGCGCGAGCACCTGCAGCTTGTAGACGAGGACGTTCTTCCCCAGCGAGGCGGCCGCGTCCTCGTCCTCCCGGATCGCGCGCAGCACGCGGCCCCACGGGGTTCGCACGGCGAGCCAGGTGAGCGTGAGCAGCACGACCGCGGTGCTCCAGACGATGACGAGCATCGTCGCGTCCTTCGAGCCGATGTGCAGCAGAGTGCCGACGCGCGCCTGAAACCGTTCCCACTGACCGTTGTATTGCGCGGCCTGACCGACGTCGCCGAGCGCGATCGTCCCCTGCGAGCCGCCCGTCAGCGACTGCTCGTTGGTGGCGACGTAGCGGACGATCTCGCTGAATGCGATCGTGACGATGGCGAAGTAGTCGGAGCGCAGCCGCAGCGACGGAACGCCGAGCAACAGACCGCCGACGGCCGCGGCGCAGATGGCAGCCGGCGCAGCGAGCCAGGTGCTGAGCCCTTCCTTCACCACGAGGATCGCCATCGTGTACGCACCGATCGCCATGAACGCGACGTGGCCGAAGTTGAGCAATCCGGTGAGGCCGAACTGGAGCTGGAGCCCGAGCGCGAGGATGGTGTAGATGCCGGCGACGACGCCGACGAACGCCCAGAACTCGCCGCTCACGAGCGCGCTCATACGAGCCTCGCGCGGCCGAAGAGGCCCTGCGGGCGGAGCATCAGGGCGACTGCGAGGACACCGAACGCGACAACCGGCTTGTACACCGGGTTGACACCGCCGAGCAGCGACGGCCAGGTCGAAAGCTCCATCGCGAGGCCGAGTGTGAGGCCGCCGGCGAGCGCGCCGTAGGCGCTGCCGATGCCGCCGAGGACGACGGCGGCGAAGATGGGGAGCAGGAGCGTGAAGCCGAAGTTCGGGTCGAACGTGGTCTGCGCAAGGCCTGCGAGGATGCCGGCGATCCCCGCCAGCATGCCCGAGAGGATCCAGGTCAGGGCGATCACGCGCCCGACGTTGACGCCCGCGATCGCGGCGAGCGCGCGGTCGTCGGCCAGCGCGCGCATCGTGCGGCCGAGCGTCGTTCGCGCCAGAAAGAGACCCAGCGCGACGATGAGCGCCGCGGCGGTGAGGATGGTGATGAACTGCGCTTCGGAGAGCCGGACGCTGCCGACCACGTAGACCTTGTACGGGTTGACGCGGTAGGTCTGCGGCTGCGGCCCGTACGCGAGCAGCAGGGCTTGCCGGAGGACGAGGGCGAGCCCGATCGACGCGAGGAAGAGGCTCATGAACCCCGCGCGGCGGCGACGGAGCGGCCGCCAGAGCGCGGCGTCGAGCAGGAGCGAGAGGAGGGCGGTCGCGAGCATCGCGAGAATCGCCGAGAGGACGAGCCCGAGGCCGAGCGGGCCGTTGAAGGCGTAGGCCGCGAGTGCGCCGAAGGCCATGAAGTCGCCGTAGGCGAAATTGACGAGCCGCAGGATCCCGTAGACGATCGAGACGCCGACGGCAGCGATCGCGATTACCGAGCCGGTGACGAGACCGTTCGCGAAGAGCTGGGCGAACATCGTTAGACGAGCTGGGGCTCGGGCACGGGCCGATTCTCCGCGAACCGGCCGGCGTCGAGGACCCGCAACGCCTCATCGGGCTGCTCGCCGAGGACGGCCTCGGCCATGATCCGCCCGACGGCAGGCGCGATCATGAACCCGTGCCCGCTGAACCCCGCGGCGACGAAGACGCGGTCGTCGACCCGGCCCAGGATCGGCTGGTGGTCGGGTGTCACGTCGTACTCGCCGTGGACGAGCAGCGGGAACGAGACGTAGGTGAGGATCGGCAGCAGCTCGTCGATGACGCCGCGAACGTGTGAGCGCCAGTCGTGTTGCCGGGAGTCGCTCCCGCGCGCGCTGAGGTCGCTGGCGAGCACGCGTCCGTTCGCGAGTTGCTTGGCGGCGAAGTGCCGTTCCGCCGAGATGACGAGCGGCTCGAGCAGCCGCCCCGCGACGGCGTCGCTGTAGAAGAGGTAACGGTCCTCGCGTGCGATCGGGAGCCCGGGAACGAGCCGGGGCGTGTCGACACCGGCGGCGACGACGATCGCCTCGGCGTCCAGCTCGTCGAGTGAGCGAATATCGCGGATTCGGACGTCGACGCCGCGTCCGAACGCCTCGACGACGCTCTGGGGCCGGTCGAAGTAACCGTCCTCCGCGCACCAGGCGCCGCCGACGAGCCGGCCGGCGGCGAGGCCGGGAACGAGCT